>CAYIFT010000060.1:0-5197 GCA_964362765.1 Candidatus Woesearchaeota archaeon
TAGAATTCACCTAATCTACTCTGCTCATGATGCATCAATAAATCTTTTTTTATTCCAAGAACTTCGAATATTCTTTCAACCACAGGAACAATCTGGTTATTAATATAATAATCGGCATCATAGGTCTTGCTTTCATTCAAAGGTTTAGCTCTGTCCCTGATTATCCCTTCACCTTCATCAATTACAAAGCTTATCACAGAACCAGCTCCAATGTACATTCCTTTGGCGTGCATCATCTTAGCAACATAAACATGTGGTCCTATAGTCTCATAATCTGTAATATTTTTTTTTAGCTGCTTCTGAATTATCATTTTATCAATCGAAATTTCTTTATTTTTAACCTTTTTTATAATATCCTTAACATAATCTAGTACAAGATTCTTATCCATTCCATTTAATATTAATTCTAATACCTTAGCTTGCACTTCTTTTGCTATCACACTCCAATCTCCCCTAATAGTTTCAAACCCAGTAATAGTTAATTTTCCCTTATCATTTACCAAGGCATACTTTTTCTTTGCACCTCTTGCTTCCCCCTTTCTCATCACAAATATTCCTCTAGGATAAAATCCACCTAATTCAAGTTCCATCAAACTTGGTAGCTCATTGTTAATATTCTTCATAAATTCTATCGCATCTGCCCTTGATTTATTCTGTAAAGATAAAAAAATAGAATCTGTATCAGAATAGATTACCTTGAATCCGTCTTTCTGCGCCTTCTCAATCGTCTTCTTTATGTAATCTCTTCCAAAAGCAGCAA
The DNA here is from genome assembly GCA_964362765.1 of Candidatus Woesearchaeota archaeon. Taxonomy (GTDB): domain Archaea; phylum Nanobdellota; class Nanobdellia; order SCGC-AAA011-G17; family UBA489; genus CAYIFT01. The sequence goes on from CAYIFT010000060.1 coordinate 761, forward strand.
TGCTAGCAGCGCATTCCTTACTGTACCATCTAGCTCCAAAAAATCCCAAATATCCATAGAAACTGTTTGCTAATAACTTCAAGGTATCTTGTCTAGCATTCAATATCGGATCTACTTTCTCTTCACTTCTATTCTTTATTATTTCTTTTATCCTGCTCCTTCTCAAAATAATATCTTTAACTATCGTTGGAACAATACCATCAACCTTAAAATTAAAATAATATCTTGTTTTTATTCCATTAATCATGATCTCAGGAGTTTCATGAGCATTACCTTTATCTTCTGTTAATGTTGATGGACAGATATTATGTGCGGTTATTATCGAAGGGTAGAGTGATCTGAAATCAAATACGGCAACCTCATTGTACAATCCAGGATCTGGTTCATAGACAAATCCACCTTCATAAGTCTGAATCTTTCTTATAGCCATATCCTCTCCCGAAGGCTTATCAGGAACCAGTTCATTTAAATTTTGGATATGTTTTATTAAATACCATTCCACCAATTGTCCATAAGTCATCCTAGAAATATCATATACTGGCAGTCCAATTATTTTAACAACCTCAATTAAATTAGGCAGCATCACATTTGCTAATCTTAAGGTTAATTTAGCATCGTTTAGATTATACTCACAAAAGTCTCTTAGCCTTTCATTATCATTATCCCAAGCCTTGTACATGTCATCCAAGTTAACCTCAGTTTTTCCTTCACCAAAGATTGCCTTAGCCACACTATCTAAATCAAAATCTTCTACATCTAATGTATTAGCCATTACCCTTCTGATAAATTTGTATATATCTACATGAGTAATTCCTCTTATTTTTGCGCTGAAACTGTTTGCTCTTGAGATTATTCTTATGTTGCTGTTGTCCAAAGAAAAATCTAATTTTATTTTATATTTATCAGACCTTGCTCTTAAGTAAGGAAAATCAAATCCATCTGTAAAATATCCGACTAAATAATCTGGTTTGTAATCCTTTATTATTTCTTTGAATTTTAATATCAATTCTCCTTCATCGTTTACAAATTCTATTTCTTTTTTCGGATTATTGAATTTCTTCCAGGTTATAACTTTGGAAAATCCGTCATTGCCGTAAAAAGCAAGCATAATTATAGGATCTATCTCCTCATTCGGATATCTTCTCTGATTGTATACTTCAATATCAAAAGCCAATATTCTTGGGTTCTTAAGAACTAAGTCTTCCTTCGGTTCTACTTTCTTGGCTTTAACAATGATATCAGCATCATAATTCTCTTTTACCTCTTCACCTTCCACGGTTGTTAATAATAAAGGTGTTATCTTCTTGTCTATCAGATATTTCCTATATACAGGTAAGTCAGATTCATAAATCTGTGAAACCTCGCCAAACCCCCTAATATAATCCTTTACCTTGCTAATATTTCTAGTATCATTAATGAATATCTTTAAAGCAGCAGCATCCTTTCCAAGGAATTTCTTCTGAACTATGTCTATCTTTTTAACAAATATTGTTCTTTCCTTTATTTTAAAATTCAATTTCTCTAGTTTAGAAGCTAGGTTTCTTGCTAATGTCTTGTCCTTAGGGACTACATAGAAATAAGGCTCATAATTCTCATCTATTACAGCTATTCTTTTTCCATCTATAGTTCTTCCAAATATCAAAATAAAGCTCTTCTCATTCTTAGTAACATAATCTACATCTATTGGGAAAAAGTCTATTATTGCCATAATATGCTACTTAACCCCCATTCTATCGTAATCTTTGATTTATATAAATCATAGCATATACCACTCCCATTAGATTACTACTATTAAATAACAACAAACCAAAGGATTTATAAATACCCAATTCCTTAATTTAGACTATGACAACAACCCTAACACAACCTTCAATTCGCATAGAAAAGCCTTTTGATCAGGCTTTAGTATATTTAGAAGAAAGAGGATCTAGAATAATCACTTTAGCAGACAATGCAAGATTAAGAATACAAGAAGGCCCAAGTTCTAATATTTCACATTCTAATATTTCACAATATGGAAATCACGTAAGAGAAGACTTTATTTACAGACCTAAAGAGAGATCTTTATTAGTAAGAAGATCTCCCATATTAGATTCTCCAGTACAAGCAACAGAAGATCATAGAAGTGATCAAGAATTCTATCCTTCAAAAGATCAAATAGAAAGAGCAATAGCATCAGGTTCTGGTTCTTATGAATTACCAGATACTAATTTCAATATACCAACCAATAGATTTGATCAAGAAGAATTAACAGTATTTGCATTCGGAACTACAGAAGGAAAAGATAGAACTCAAGATGAAAAAGATGCAAAAGAATATGGCTTATTCTTAAGAGAAAATGGAATAAATGAAATGCCTGTTTTGTTAGTTGATAGAAAATATGTAAATAAACAAGATAGATCATTTGCTAGAAAACTGTGGTTCCGTGGGCTTGGCGGCAGGTCTGGCCTTAGTGGCAGCGGCAGGAGCCTCGACTGCAACTGTTGGGTGCGCGGTGTGCCGAAAGAAACTGGCGAAACCAGTCCGCAAAAAATTGCAGCCCCAACTTTAGAAGAAAGAATTAGAAATTCTTTAGAAAAAGGTGAATCTCTTGAATTCAATGGAAAATTCTATAATTTAAATGAGATTAAAAGAGAATAATTTTTTCAAAATGAGATCATTAACAAAAATCATAGCAGGATTAACGCTAGCTTTAACAGCTTGTGGAGAAAAAGAAAAAGCTTTAGATAGATCTTGGCTAGAACAACAAAACATAGTAGATTATGATGGTGACGGACAAGCAGACCTTATAGGTTCTGAATTAGATCCATTATACATAGCTAAAAATGCTTATCAATTAGGTATTCTTCCAAGAGCAAACACAAGAGGGATGACACAAGAAATTAGAGCTTTAGCTTCAGAAATTATAAAAGAAAGAAATTAAGATCAATGAAAGGATTTCTTTTAACACTATTAGCAGGAATGAATTTAAATTCTTTAGAAACTAAAATATTACAAGAACCAATAGCTTCTCAACCATCTAGAAATTATTTAGATTTCAAATCTCTAGAAAGATACATTGTTCCAGAAGATAAAGTTCATGAAGGATGGAAAGATCCTTTAAATTCAGGAAATCCATTATATAATATAGAATCAATTTTAGCACAAGATCCAGAAATTCAATTAACTGAAAATTTTAAATTAAAAGAATTTGCAAGAACAGACGATAATCTTTTATCTTATATTAGATTAAATCCTAAAATTCCAGAAGCACTACAAAGATTAAGAGATTATTTAGGAAGGCCTATTACTATCGTCTCTGCTTATAGACCACCATGGAGACAAGAAGAATTAAAACAAGAAGAAGAAACAAAAGATAGAGCAGCTAAAGTAAGCAAGCATTCAAGTGGTAATGCAGTCGATATACAAGTAGAAGGAATTAAACCATCGGATCTTAGAGGTATAATTCGTGGAGTATTAGGAAATAAAGTTCAAGTATTAACATACCAAGGCTCAAAATCAACTCATTTAAATTTTAGTAATTATTAGATCTATTTTATTATTCCTTTCCATAGAAAATATATTTATAAACAGTAGAAGAAATTAGAAGCAGTAGAAAATGAAAGCTAAAGAAAATAAATCATTATTTTTGCAATCTTTAGGGGATACCCCCCAATTAAGAGTTTTGGACTTTTTGATAGACAATCATTTCTTTGATTTTCCTATGACTGAAATAGCAAGAGGAAGTAATGTCAGTTATAATTCACTAAAAGCATTTTTCTCAGCTTTAATCAAATTTAATGTACTATGTAAAACTAGAAGAATCGGAAAATCAGATTATTATAAAATCGATTTAAATAATGATTTTGTCAAGAGTCTAATTAGATTAGACTGGGTCTTAAGTAAAAATAAAATATTACTTGAAAATAGAAAAATAGCTAAGAATAAATTAATCAAAGTTTAATATTAACTATAATCTGTTAAAACAGCATTTCTTTTTATTATTTTCTCATCAGGTTTAAACATATAAGCATAATTATGATCAAAATATCCACATCTAAATTTATCTAAATCAATTCCAGTTCTTTTACTTAACATCAAAGCATAGAAATAAACTTGAGTTGTAGCATATTTCTCTCGATGAGCATTCGGCTTGTAATCCCATACCCAAACCTTATTGTCATCTATTCTTAATACATCAATGTGTCCAGTTAAAGGCTCATTTGAATTAAATAAATGATGATAGTCTTCGATTTCATTTGGAGTTATCCATAAGGGAACCTCCATAGCAACAGTATTATTATCATTCTCTAACATGAATACCTGAACTCTCGGATGAGCTTCTTTGAACCTTTCTTTATATTCATTCAGTCCATGCTTAGCTAACAAAGAAACCTCATGGCCGTTTACTTCAATTAAATCAACAGGTAGTTTAAATCTCAACATACTTCCTCTTGG
>CAYIFT010000061.1:0-5142 GCA_964362765.1 Candidatus Woesearchaeota archaeon
TTATTTGATCTTATTCACTAACTTCTCAGATTCATCTAACCTTAAAAAAACCTAAACAATTTTAATCTTCTTCTCTTAACATTTACTTTATCAGGGCACAATTCCTTGAATATAATTGGCCACTCATTCTTAAACCATTCTTTCTCATTCTTCAAAGCATATCCAAATCCCCTTTTAATTAATTCCTTGTCTACAATACCTCCTTTATGTGGATTTTTAAATTGTTTGGGTAAATGTGAATGAAATCCATGCATGTAATGAACCATTTCATGGGCCATTGTTAATCTTACAATATCTTCTGGAACTCTTATGTCTTTAAATAAAGTATTAATTGCAATCTCAGTTCCCTTATTAGTTTTTTTAATATGACCGAATTTATTCTTCCATCTACCTTTCCATCTGATGAATACATTCTTTTTTTCAATATCTGGGAAGAATAACTGCCAGATTGAATTAAATCTGCTTTCAAGCCAAGAATCGTCCCTCATTTTATTGATTTCATTAATCGATTATTTTAAATACTTTATTATCAAATACTTTAGATATGAAAAGAGGAGCGAAGATAACTGCTTTTGTAGATAAGATTACATTTCCAGGGATATTCTTTGCATGGATGTTTGTTATTTTTATATTCGGATTATTATACTATCTTGTAGGCCTTTCATCACCAACTATCCAATCTGTTTCGCATGAATTAAATCTTTTAGATTATGTCTATTTTAGCTTTATTACTGCCACCACAATAGGATATGGAGATATAATTCCTGTAGGTCTAGGGAAAGTGCTGGTTGCTTTAGAAGGGATAATCTCGTTGTTAATATATGGCATAGTAATTTCGAAATTAGTTTATTTCAAGCAGGAGGTAATATTAGAGGAGATTTACAATATATCTTTTGAGGAGAGGCTGAACAGGTTAAGATCTACTTTGTATTTATTCAGAGCTGATCTTTCGAAGAGGATAGGGAGAACAGAGATGAAGGTGATAAGCAATGTGGAGATCAGAGATTTACCCACAACTATAAATTCTTTTAACAATACCTTGGCTGATATAGTAAGGTTAACGACACACAGCAATAGATATAATGAATTTGTAAGAAAATTGGATGATATTCATCTTGAATTGCTACTAAACAGCGTGGTTTTATCTGCTAACAAATTAGTCGATTTACTGAAGGCTTTGCAGTATTACAAATATTACAAGGATTTTTGGAAAAATCAGAATGCTATGAATGCTTTGAGTAACGTGAGACATTCTTTAGGAAAAATAATTGAAATTTATAAAGATCATCCTGATGAGAAAGCTAGAAGCAAGATTCAGGATATTTTAGAAGCGAAGAAGAATATTGAACAATACATTCTAGGAAGATAAATAATAAATCGAGAAAACCTTAAGATTTCTTAAATCGAGCTGCTATATCAATTAAATCAACATGTCCTAAGAATAAAGCTCTGCAGCAGTATCTTTCTAAGCCAAGAGAATCGAGAACTTTCTTTTTATCTTCTCCTTTCTTAGTTCTTTCTACAAATTCCTCATAAAGATGGCCAATAGGCTTACCGCAACTTAAGCATCTAATTGGAATAATCATCTTAAATTAAGCTTGTTAAAGATGATTTTTAAAGGTTTCTAATTTCGATTTTATTTATTTAAAGCAAATATTATGCGGATCTTATTTAAACATTCTGTAAATCTTTCTGAAATATATAAAATAATTTTGATTTTTTCAGTAAATCTTTCAGTGTTTCATCCGGAAGACTACTTATCGATAGCTCTTCTGACGAGAACTACGTGGCTTAGAATCATTCGGTTTTGATACTTCATTCACCCTTGAATCGTCTATTAAAAGATGCCTATCATAACTTAAGAACTCAGTCTTAAGCTGTTTGCTCTTTGTAAATTCGACTAATGCTTTCGCTACACATCCTCGAACAGCTTCAGCCTGAGAATGCCATCCGCCACCAAAGACATTGACATCAATATTTACTTTATTTGCAGAATCTCCAGCCAGCAATAAAGGTTCTTGAATCATCATTCTTGCCAGTTTAGGCTGATAAGTATCAAGCACTTGATGATTTACCCTGATGACACCTTTGCCTTCATATAAAGTAGCTCTGGCTATTGCTCTTTTTCTTCTGCTTGAGACATGAACAACTTTTGATGCCATTTTAATTAGTATAATATTCTGGTGATTCTAATGATTTATAACCTTTTTCAGTGAGGCTATATAAAGGTTTTCCCCGTTCAGAGACAGCTGTTGCTGTAACATAATCACCTATAACTAATGAATCAAGTACCTCGTTAAAAAATTCTTTGTTCAACCTTTTTAGGTTAGCATTACATATGATATATGCTTCATCAGATGAAAATTCTCTTATCATATCAAGTGCAAGAATTATTTCTTCGGCTACAGATAATTCTAATTTATTTTTAGAAATCTGTGGCATATTTGTCCTTCCACGCCTTTTTAATCTCATCTTCACCAATCTTTGAAACACAATAATGAAAACTATTATCAATCTTATGCGGATATCTAAAAATTAAATCTCCTCTCTCTAATGATTCTATAGCTGAAGTAAAAGATTCAAGCGAAGGTGAATATGGGTTAGATGATTCTGATACCCTTTTTGCTATATCATGGAGAGCGAGACTTTCCAAATCTCTAACTATGGATTCATTAAAATTTCTCTCTCTAACAAAACTCAAAAGTATTCTTTTATCTAGATCAGATAATTCGTAAGGCATGTTTATTCTTTATTTCCCATGAATTTGCAGATTTCTTTTATTGTCGTATATCTTGGGGTATTCAAATTACTAATAGAAGCGTCAGGGAGTGTTTGGAATTTCTGATTCTTTAATGATTCCGGAATTCCGATATAACATCTGACTCTTTTTAATGCTGAAGATCCTTTTGGTTTTTTGTAAGGAATCATTCCCCTGATCAATCTTTTAAGGAATCTATCTTCTGTTCTGAAGTAGAAAGGGCCTGTTTTAGGCATGCCCCTCTGTAATCTTAAACTATACTCTGATAATAAATTCTTTTTATTTCCGCTTAATATTGCATTCCCTGAATTTACAATTTCAATATTATTTCCCTGTAGTGCCTGCTTAGCTGCAAAAGAAGCTAATCTTCCAGCTACTAAATTACTTGCATCAATAAATATTTTATTTTCCATTTTTTAACCTATAATACGAATATTTTTTCCGTCAGGGTGTAATTTAACAAGCTCTTGAATTGAAAGGGCCTTTCCTGACTTATTAATCTTTTGGAAAGCTGACTGTGAATATTTCCAAGCTCCTACTGTTAATTTATGATTTAAGTCACCGTTTGAAAGGATTTTTCCAGGAATTACAATAATGTCATTAGGTTTGGTATATCTGTTGATTGTGGAAATATGAACCTCTCGTCTTGATCTTGTGGATTTTTCCAGATCTTCAGCTACTCTTTTCCAGATCTTCTTCTTGTGCTTAGCTGAGAGGACTTTTAGCTCCTGTATTAAGGTTCTTAGATTTGCATTTGTAGTACCTGTACGCTTTACCATTTTTGAGATAAGATTTTAGAAGATTTATAAAGATTATGGATAAAAAGTTATTCCAAAAAGCATATCAGATTATTATACTAACTAATTAGTGGTAAAAATAGTAAGGTTTATAAATGAATTTTTCTTTATTATCGATATGGTAGAAACTGAATTAAAAGATAGATTAGAAAGACTTGGGCTAAGATTAGGAACTTTAGACGATTATGTCTTTTTATCTAGATTTGGTTATAAAGCTGAAAAAATTATTAGAGAGATAAATGGGTTCTTAGGTGGGAGATTTTTTGATGAGGATTTAGCTTTAGGAATTTGGAAGCCTGAAAGTGGATTTCCAGACGAGAGAAAATTAAACATTGTTGAGGGAAGGATAGATAGACTTTATTCTGAAGTTTTAAGCGATGATGATTATCAGAGATTTCTTCAAGCTTATAATTCTGGTAACCAAGAAGAAATTAGAAGAGTAGCTGAAAATGTATTTAAGGTTATACCGTGTAGTAACGGAGAATTAAGAAGATTAACATTATATCATGGGATTGGAATGGATGAAGTGAAATCATTGGACGATTATATTGATTTAATCTTAAAAATAATGGATAAAGGTTTACAAGCTTCACCTTATGGATGTCATGCAGTTATGGATGAAAATATCAGACCGATATACTTTACTGCAGATGCTGATTGTACTTATGGTTTGGTGTTTTTGAGTACACCAGTACCTGAAGGTTATTCTGTATTTGAGAAAATGGTAGATAGTGGTGAGTCAGAAAGATTGATTTACACAAAAGGATTAAAAGTGCCTTTTGAATTGCATTTAAAGTCAAGAAGGCATTTAGCTAGAATGGTTGGTCTTGGTATTCGAGGTAATGAAACAGTTTTAATTAATGAAGTGCCTACTAATAACCCAGATGAGTTAGTAAAAATTAAAACAGAACTAGAGAGAAAATTAAAAAATGCCAGCATAAAATATGAATTAGCTGTATAATTCTTTTATTAAGAACCTAATGCGGGAGGAAAGACTTAGAGATTAAGTTATGTTCGTACCGGTTTATTTATATATTTTATCGTGATGATCATAATCCTCAAAAGAAACTATCTTATTTTCATGATCGATTTTAAAGGCCAAGATAAAATGCCCTATATGAATTCTTTTCAATCCTTTCATAGAATAATGTAGATCTTTATATCTATGTTCTGGATTAGCTAAAATCCAATCCATTTTTTTACGAACAATTTCGTAATGTTTAGAGTCTTTCTTTTTAAGTTTAGACAGCTTTTTAGTTATCTCTTCACTATAACTATCAGCATACATCTATTCTACCTCTTTTTCAAAAGCTCCTCTGGATAGATGTTTGCCTTTAATAATTTTCATTAATTTCTTTTTATATTCTGGTCTTAACTCAGGTTCTAGAAGATTTTCTTCATATTCTCTAACAACTAAATTAATTGCCTGTGATTTGTCTTTTAAACCGTATTTAGCTTTTATTATATTTAATGTTCTATTTGCTTTTTCATTTATGTTTATCATAGCTTGTACCATATATACATCACATATAGATTTATATATCTCTTATATATAAGCTTTTTGCTACAATAAGGCTGCGGGAGGAA
>CAYIFT010000062.1:0-5096 GCA_964362765.1 Candidatus Woesearchaeota archaeon
AACTCATCTGCCCAGAATACAGGAAGTGTTTCTATAACAGTAATAAAACCATAAAATAAAATGTTAAATTAGTAGACAAACTCGATTTGTTCGCATAAGATGGATTATATGCACCCAATACGAATTAAAGATTGATAAGAACAACCGATAGGTGCTTTGCGTCTAGCATTAGCTGAATTCGCTAAAGTTGATTATTTCTTACTTGCGATTATAATTTAGCCAAAAGATATAATGCAACACAGCAATATGCCAAAATGTAAGGATCAGAGACAATGGATAATTTTAAATAGATATTTATGCAACACAGCAATATGAAAAAATTAACCGTTCCACTAACCATTGTCCTTATCTTAGTGGTCGGGTATTTGGTGTTTACTGTAAGGCCGGCGGATAATCAGAACGGCACGACTGTTCAACCGCCGCCTCCGCCACCTAACACAGAAATCGAACGATTTGAGGGTATTTTGAGAACGATGGTAGGAGATTTTACTGGAGATATTGCCTATTTTTTATCGACACCTCAGAGAGCTTATAACCTTAATCGCGTTGATCCTAATCTGGCAAATAAAAAAGTTGTTGTAGAAGGATGGCGTGATGGTAAGTTCACTATTATTGTCGATAAGATGTATTTAGATGACAGAATCGAACGATTTGAGGGTGAATTAACAGTTGTATCCGGCGATGATGACATATTTGTACATGCCGACGGCCTTATTAAAAGGGCACGTTCCTTTTATCGTTTAGTAACAGTCGATAGAACTTATATTCTTTTGGATATAACCCCTAAAAGTTATTTTGGTTGGGAACACAAGCGAATCATTGTGGAGGGATGGCTAGCAAGTAATGTTTCGATATCTGGATGGCCATTAGAAGATGAGGATGCAATAATCATTGTTGATCGGTTTTTGGCAGTTATTTAGCCAATAATGAATAAAAATGAATAGAGGGGTATTAAATAACCGAGATACTTAAACAGGCATGGTTATTTAATTTGTTTCGTATAATTCACATTATACGTAAGCTCCAGAAAGACTGCCTAATCAAAACATTTATATATGTGTATGCATATGCACATACATATGGTGAAAGTTATATCTTTGTCGGAAGAAGCGTATAAAAGGCTTAAAAGATTAAAAAACAAGAGATCTTTTTCCGAATTAGTTATATTCTTAACAATGGATAAAAAAAATAGGGATATATTGTCTTTTTTTGGCAAGTGGCCTGGAAGCAAAGAGGAACTCGATAAAATAGAAGAAACACTAAGAATCGATAGAAAAAAGATCAAACTCAGAGAGGCTGAATTTTAATGTATTGTTTGGATACAAATATAATCATAGATATATTTAGAGGTAATGAAGAGATCAAAAATAAGTTAGAATCTTTGAGATATAATGAGCTTTTTATAACACCAATAACTTTATTTGAATTATACAAAGGAGCTTACCTTTCATCTAAAACAAAAGAAGGTATAAAACTAATTAATGAATTTGTCGATACTATCAAGATGTTAGATATCAATGCTTTTGCTTGTGAAGAGTTTGGAAAAGAATATGTAAAACTAAAGAATGTTGGTAAAATACCCGATGAGATAGATTTGATGATAGCAGCAATAGTGAAAGCCAATGATCTTATTCTAATTACTAAAAATAAAAAAGACTTTGAAAATATTAATGTTAAGATTGAAGTTTGGTAAGAAATATAAATAGAACAAGATTAATAAATATAGATAAAAATGGTATCTGGTAAAGAATTGGTAAGACTAGCTAAAGAAGCTATTAAAGAACATCCTGAAATGTTCGAAGCTTTATTAGAATTTGAAAGAACTGGAAAATTACCTAAACCTAATTATAAAATAAGGGCCAAATAAAACCAATTAGTTAAAAGTACATATAATATTTGTTATATGAACTATCTTATATTAGTTCTTTTATTGTATAATTGGTTTATAAGGCTTATAAGCTGAAATAAAAAGGCTTTTAAAGTTAAGGATTCCATTTTGAAATAATGAAATACTTCAACATTAAAGAAAATCGAAAAGGAATGGGTATGCCTGTACAAGTAAGTCCTGAAGCTAAATTAGAAGAAAAGATTGTTGATTTGACAGAATATCATCGATTTCAACCAATTTTAGAATCTGCTGTAAGTGCTTATTATAAGATCATAAGTATTCCTTCGTTAGTGGGCGATGATTTAGACCCAGAATATCTGGGAAGAGTTATAGTTTTGAGAGATGGAACTCTTAAAGCTCATCGTGGAAATAAAAAAAGATTGTATATATCTGAGATTACCGAAAAACGAGCAAGAGAAATAGTTGAAATAGCTAATAATTGGTACATGATGCAAAAAGAGTATGGTCTTGTACCGTTAGTATCTTCACATAGAGGTTAAACACTATTTTTATATAACTTAAATGTGTCTGGCTTTCGATAGGGTTTTAAGATGGTAAAAACACCAGAAGATCTTAAAAAAATTGGATTAGAAGAGGTTGTTAGTTCTTTAAATTTAAGACCTGAAGATTTAGAGATGATTGGAAGAATTACAAATTAAGAGATGATCCAAAAATTGAAAATGAAACCTACGCAAGTTTATATAAGAGAAGTTGAAAGGGACTACAGATATGAAGGATATGCTGATGTCAGATCTGGGGGTAAGACTCAACGTGTTAAGTTTGTATTTAGTCCCTCGATCCCTCCGGGGTTAGATCAAATTATAGAAGAGGCGAGGACCCGAGGAGCAATTTACGAAGATCCAAGAGCATTAAGAGCACTCTCTGAAGATCTAAAAGCATTAGTAGATAAGCATACTCTTCTAACTTTTATGGAAGAGAATGGGGAAAAGATGGATTTACCGCAAAATATGCGAGATATATTGTTCGACACTATTTCGATAGCTTATGGGTTAGTTGTTTATAAGAGGGTCAGAGGGCTAGGGGCAGAGGGAACATTTAATATTCCTTAGTAAAAGTAAAAAAAGAAGAAAAAGAAATAAATTCTTACTTACATTTAGGACACATATTCATTCCATGAGCAAGTAATCCTAATCCATATAACCCGATTAATATTCCTGCCCATTTAATAGCACTTTCCATCATCATATTTCCTAGCCCAGCCAGTAATAATAATATACCAGCAACTAATACTAATAAACCACAAACACCCCTACATGTATTACACATCATTTTTATTTACCTCCTTAGATTTTTTCTTCTTGATTTCTTTTGCGACTGGTTCTTTTGATTCTTTTACAAATCTTTTACCCTTTTCTGTTAATGCTAAATAAGTTACTCTGCCTTTTCTTTGGCTTTTAATTAGGTTGCTTTCTATGAGTATATTAATATATTCTGACAAGGTAGATTTAATTCTTCTATATTCTTTACCTGGATAAGCTTCTTGAGCAAGCAATCTGAAAGAGATCCATTCCTGGTTTAATTCTTTAAGTAATAGTGCTGTTTTGACGAATAAGGTTTGTTGGGTTAGTGTTAATGGCTCTGCTTCGGATTTAAAAGGGTTGATTTCGTCTGAATAGTACAGGTCTTTTGAGCTTATCTTTTGTTCTATTTTATCTATTCTTTGTGTTATTTGAGATTTAAAGGTGTCTTGGGATGATTGGAGATAAGCCATGATGTCTGTTATTTGGTCTAATTTTTGGTCTATTTCTTTTATTTTTTGAGTATTCTCTTGATCTTTGTTTCTTAGGAGATCTAGCCAGTCCCTTATAACTTGTATGTCTGATTTAATCCTATAAAAAGATAGTTTTAAGTTATCTTCAAAAGTAGGTGTAGCTATAACATTTATAGTTGGTTCTATTATCCTCTTTTTTTTAAATAGCCAAAATGGCATGATTAAAATGATGAGGTTTTAATTTAAATATTTTTCGTTTAAAATCCTTCTTTTATTGATCTTTAAGGGAAGATAACTATCGATTGTTCGGCGAACGTTCGGTTTGTTCGGTGAATTGTTCGGTGATTGTTCGGCGAACTGTTCGGCGAACAAATTAAATGATTTTAGTGGGTTTATTAGGCCTTAAAACATAAAGTGAAAGATTTACGGTTAACTAAGCAAGATTTTCGGATTAATCGGAAAAGTGAGTTATATAAATGAAAGATTTTCGGATAAAAAAATAAATTGCATTGGTTGTTTTTAATGCATTATGGGGGTTGTTTGATCTTCTTTGGGTTAGCAAAAAGCATGAGAATAGGTTTATTTTTTGTAAAAAGTGAGAATTATCAAAGCTGTGCAATCTAAAGAAGAATTGTGAAAATGTGCAGTATCTTTAATTAAAGATCTAAAAGGGTTTTTTGTACATATTTCTTTTGGCGGGCTTTTATGAGCTGCTTGATAATAAAAGGGTTGTTAAGCTCTTCTGGGATGAAAAGTGAGGATTGTTTATTGAAAAACCTTTCTTTGCTAACGGGAATTCCTTTTTTAATCAATGTGCCTACAGTTGTACGAACCCAGGATTCTGTTATCTTTAGTTGCTGAGCTACATCAAAATAAGCTATTGTTTGTTGTTTGAGCCCTAGTTCATATATAGCGAGGAAAACTGAAAATTCCCTATCAGTGAGATCCTCTACTTTGTAGATTAAACTGTCTATTGCTTTTCTCATATTAGCTGTTGGTTCTGAAAAATCATCCACTGCCTGGAATTGCCTGGCATTGTTGTCTGTTGTTGTCTGTTGCCTGATGTTTTTAACCCCACCATTTCCTATGGAACTTTTTCCTTCAAATAAGTCTATTTTATCCTTTTTATAGGAATTTTTGTCGATATCTTCTTTATTTTGACTATTAAAGTCTAATTTTTCCATTATTTTTAAAATAGCATCTTTTAAATCATTTATATCGCTTTTTAAATTATCAATATCTTCTTTTACAGATTTAAAGGCTTTTTTAACGTTCTCTTCAAAATTTGGGTCGTTATTTGGCATTTTAATCGGTTAACTTATGTTGTTTTTTAAGTATATAAATTTTTATCTTTGTTTGGCATTGTTTGGTATTGCCTGGCACTGCCTTTCATTGCCTGAGATTGTTTGTGATTGCCTTTTTGGAAATTATATCGTAAAGTTGGATAAATTCCTTATTTTTTATTGAAATCCCTGC
>CAYIFT010000063.1:0-5063 GCA_964362765.1 Candidatus Woesearchaeota archaeon
TGAGCAGCTCCGTAAGCAGTTAAACTTGGATCTAATTTAGGAGCAATTTCTACAATATCGGCTGCAACAATCTTTTTTTGTTCAAATACCTTTCTTAATAAATTCACACCATACCACCATTCTAATCCGCCTTGTACAGGAGTTCCAGTTTCAGGCATATGAACAGGATCAAATCCATCAACATCAATAGTTACATAAACTTGATCAGTTTCAATTGCATTAACAATATTGTCTATACTTGGCACAACAATTTGTCTTCCAGTAAATCCTTTTCCCCATTCAAAAACCTTAGAACCGTGTTGTCTAGCAAATTCATATTCTTCTTTTGAAGATGCCCTTCTCATTCCAACTTGAACAGTTTTAAATCCTAATTCTGCACCCCTTCTCATTACACAAGAATGTGCATATTTTCCAAAAGGTTTATCTCTATAATCTGCATCAGTATCTCTCATATCAAGATGAGCATCAATCTGAAATATTGTAATATCTTTTGCATCTTGTTTCGATGCCAAATGCTTAAATGGTCCATTCGAAACAGAATGTTCTCCACCCAAGGTAATCATAAATTTTCCTTCGTCATAAAATAAACCAAATCTTCTCTCAAGCATGCTGACCATTATTTCAGGCTCCATCGAATTTAAATCACCAGGATCATAATAAGAGATTTTCAATTCTGGGTTTGTGATTTCAATCTGTCCATCTAAACAGTCCTTTACTGCAACAGGACCTTTGTCAGCACCTTTTCCAAAAGAAGAAGTCTTATCATAATTAGCAGCTAATAACACAACATCAGCTTCAAATGGATTTTCACAGTTAATTATAGACTCAATCATAAATTTTCTTAAGACAAAAAGATTTTAAAACTTTTCTTACCCATAAATTTGTTGTTAATCGGTGACTAATTTATACAAGAAATTTTATATACTATTAAACTTTAAAAATAAAGTAATATAAAATTTTAAAATGGTTGAGCTAAGTGAAGAAGTTGAAAAGCCGCAACTTGAAGAATTAGAACTATTAGATTTAAGCAAGTGTCATACTGTTAGTGATATTGTACAAAGCATGTCTCGTTGTTCTTTTGGTGCACGTATGATAGGAGAAGTTGCACAAACCCTAGAAACTTTGATCTCAAAAGAGGATAAGCCAGCTATAATTTATGATGGAAAAAGAAATACCTCCTTAGGCAGATCATTAGAAAGAATGAAAGAAAAAGGATGGTTCAAAACAATTGTTCTTCCAGAGACATACGCAAATAAAAAAAGAAAATCAGAAAATAATGTTGTTGTGATTGGTCAATTTTCAGAAAGGTACGAAGATGCTATTTACAAAAGACCAGAACGTGCAATTTTTATTAATCAGTTTGAAATAGCAAAACCAGATCAAGTAAGAGATGGTTATTTTCCGGATGCTATATTTACCGATCCAAGATATGCTATTCCTATTTTGTTCCACACTCTTGAAGAAAGATTAGATGGAAGACAAACTACAATACCAGAATTTATGTTGGAACTGAAGAAATACGGTGGTCTAGCTTACCATGTTGCCAGAAGTGCTGAAAATTTCCTTAAGATGATTCAAGATAAAGATTGTACAAAATTCCTAACAATAAGTGGAGCAATGACAATAGCAAAAATGGGTTTAATTTTTTGCGATTTAATTGATAATGATATGGTTAATTACATTGCCGCAACTGGTGCTTTAATGGCCCATGGGTTAGTTGAGAATGTAGGTCTTAAACATTACAAACATAATCCAATATATAGTGATGACGAACTCGCAGCCCTGAAATTGAATCGTATTACAGACACTGTAGAACCAGAATCTAATCTAGACAATATAGAAGAAATCCTTGATAAAATCCTCGATTCGATAGATGCCTCAAAGCCAATAAGTCCGACAATATTGCACAGAATGATCGGTGAATATTTGCATAAAAATTATCCAAATGAAAGAGGAATCTTAAAATCAGCTTATGAGAAAAATGTTCCTGTTGCAGTGCCAGCATTTGTAGATTCAGAACTTGGCAATGATGTTTACACACATAATCTAAAGAGACTAATTGAAAAGAAATCAAAAATTTTAATGGACATGGAATTAGACACAAAAGTATTATTAGAAATGATGACAAAGGCAGTTATAGCAGGAATATTCACCATAGGTGGCGGAGTTCCAAGAAATAACACACAAAATGTTGCTCCACTAATAGAAATAATCAACAATAGATTAAGATTAAATTTAAAACAAACAATGTTCTTTTATGGAACAAGAGTATGCCCAGACAGCATGCACTATGGTCATTTAGGTGGCTGTTCATATAGTGAAAATAAGTCATGGAGAAAGATGGATCTAAAGGGAAGTTTTGTAGAAGTAAAAGGTGACGCAACAAAGATATTACCATTCATAGCAAAATATGCTCTCGAAAGAGCAGCATAAGAGAAAACTATATAAACAATTCAAAATTTAATTTATTCATGCAGGTTGTATTAAAAGAGAGACCAAAAACTCCAACCATTATTGAAGGTTTTCCTGGTTTTGGTTTAGTTGGCACAATTGCCACGGAGTTTCTAATCAAGCATTTAGATGCAGGTCAGATAGGTTATATCAGAATTGAAGAGGTTCCGCCAATAATTGCAGTTCATAAAGGAGAGGCTGTAGAGCCACTAGGAATATTTTATGATAAAAAATACAATCTTGTTATCTTACACGCATTAACAGCAGTCAATGGTCTAGAATGGGAATTGGCAGAATTGCTCGTCAAATTAGCTAAGGATTTAAAGGCAAAAGAGATTATCAGCATCGAAGGTGTTGGAGGCAACAATCAGGAAATACAGGAATCAAAAACATTTTATCTTGGGGATAATAAAAAATTAAAAACAACTGGTATTGAAGAGTTAAAAGAGGGGATAATTGTTGGCGTTACAGGAGCTTTATTGCTAAAAAAGGATGTTCCAATCACATGTATTTTTGCAGAGACACATTCAGCACTGCCAGATTCGCGAGCAGCAGCGAAAATTATTGAAACTCTCGATAAATACTTGGGATTAAAAATTGATTATAAACCATTGATGGAACAAGCAGAAAAGTTTGAAAATAAAATCAGAGAAGTGATGGAAAAATCACAAAGTGTTTCAGCAGCAAAAGAAAAGAAAAAATTAACTTACTTCGGATAAGTAAACTACTCAGGCCTAAAGACCTGAGTTTCCAAGCATATAAGTTTTATGAAATCTAAATTTATAATTTTATTTTTATTAGTTCTTATTTCTGCATGTTCTCAAAATAAAGTAATTATCAACAAAAACATAATTAAAGTTGAAGTAGCAGACACACCTGAAGAAAGATCACATGGGTTGATGTTTAGAGAAAGTTTATGTGATAATTGTGGGATGTTATTTGTATTCGAAAATGAGGATTATCATAACTTCTGGATGAAGAATACAGTAATTCCATTAGACATGATCTTTATCTCCGAAGATAATAAAATAATCGATATCATTCAAGCAGAACCGTGCAAAGAAGATCCTTGTCAGGTTTATAAACCAAAGGAAAAAGCAAAATACATTCTAGAAGTAAATAAAGAATATTCAAGCTCAAATAACCTTAGGACCGGAGACAACGTTAAAATAAGCTTATAAGCCTTATCTTGACCTTTTACGCCTTTTTACTTTGTTTTCCAATACATTAATCGATTCAAGAATTCCCTCAACCTCTTTCACTCTAGCATCAATTTCACGAATTTTCGCTTCATAATCCCTATGTTTTACTTTCACCCTGTTAAAAGATTCTTTTGTGTTAATCTGGTGATCTCTGAATCTGACCACCAGATCTTTAAAATGATTACTCCTTGAGATTAACCAATCAGCAAATGAAATTTCCAACACCTCTTAATATTCAGAAATAAAAAATTCTATTTATAAATATTTTGTTTGCATTCACATTTTAATTGTTTTGATTTAGTATATCCTCAATTTTATCTACACAGATTGAAACGTCTTTATATATAAACTTTTTTGCTATAATGTATCGAATGGACTTTTTACTCTTTTTAATTGTTCATTTGATACATTAACATATTTTTCTGTCGT
Organism: Candidatus Woesearchaeota archaeon; assembly: GCA_964362765.1. GTDB lineage: Archaea > Nanobdellota > Nanobdellia > SCGC-AAA011-G17 > UBA489 > CAYIFT01. The sequence goes on from CAYIFT010000063.1 coordinate 4,083, forward strand.
GGAGATCGATGAGTGGCCCAATAATACTTGTATAACTCTGATATCCACACCAGCCTCTAAAAGATGCGTTGCAAAGGAACTTCTTAATGCATGGCAAAACACCCTCCTTTTAATCCCAGCCATTTTAGCAGCCTTATTAACAACCTTTTGAGCCATCCTGACAGATATATGATCGCCATGTGAACTCGAAAATACATACTCTGATTTTTCTTTCCGATTCTTTAAATATCTGTTAAGAACTCCGATTAATTTATTAGATAATATTATATGCCTGTCTTTCCTTCCCTTTCCAGAAATAACTCTTCCCATCTTCTCTTTTAAATCAAGATCATTTACCTTCATATTTACGCACTCAGAAACCCTTAATCCAGAAGAATAAAGAAATTGTATAAGCAGCCTATGTTTCTGATTCTTAACAGCATCAATAAGCTTCTTGACCTCATATTTAGCTAACACTGTAGGTAATTTCTTCTCTATTTTAGGTGGCTTAATGTCTGCAAAAATTTTTTTCTTTAAGATATTTTCATACATAAATTTTAACGAGGATAAAGTAAGATTGACAGAGGCAGGCTTCAAATTCTTCTCAGAAATAAGATAAGCAACATAAGACTTAATGTCGTCTTCTGTAATGCCTTCCGGATCTTTCCTGATAAATTCTAAAAACTTTTTATTATGTATAACATACGCCTTAATAGTAGCCCCACTAAAACCCCTTATTTTCAATTCCGTAATAAGTTTATCTATAATTTTCAACACCCCTTCTTCAGTTAATTGTATAAGTATAACTAGTATAAAAAGGTTCGTATAATTAAAAAGATAAAGTTTAAATATCAGTATTAATTAGAAATTTTTAATATTTCAAAAGAGGTGGTAAAATAATGGCAGACAATAACAATCTTGTTTTGGTTCTTGCGGCTGTTGTAGCAGTACTAGTTCTTACTGGTGGATTAAGAGGTTCTTATTCTGGTGCACTTGGTCTTA
>CAYIFT010000064.1:0-4940 GCA_964362765.1 Candidatus Woesearchaeota archaeon
GTCTTCCTTCCCACCCCTTTAAACCTTAATAGTTCTTCTATGGTATCGGGAACCTTCCCATTATACTCTTCGATTAATTTCTTGCAAATCTCTTTTATTCTCTTAGCTTTTGTCTTATAAAATCCTACAGGATATATTGCTTTCTCGATTCTTCTTTTATCCAATTTAACCATGTCATAAGGATTATCAGCTAATTCAAATAATCTTTTAGAAGCTTTAGCAGTCACTTGATCTTTGGTTCTTAAACTTAATATACATGATATTAAAACCTTAAATGGATCTCTTGTCAGATCAGCAACTTCAGTCACAATTGGATTCTCGAATTTCTCAACTGCTTTCTTCACTAGTTCAATTACCTTACTTATTTCCTTTTCCGATTTCATGCTTTAAAAAATCCATAATGATTTCTTTGTGAAAAAATGCCAGATGCAGTCTCTTAATTTCATCTATTGTAAACCATTTCACTCTTTCCACATTATCTTCAACTACTTTCTCTTCACCCTTAAATTTTCCATAGTAGGCTAATACAATTGCATGCCATCCTTCAGCCCTTATTATCTCATCATAGTAACCGAAAAATACTGGCTCAAATTCTAAATTTATTTCTTCCTTCGCTTCTCTTTTTACAGCATACTTCGCTACCTCAAACTCATCAATATGCCCACCAGGTAAACTCCATCTTCCTTTGAAAGGTTCGAATCTTCTCTTGATCAACAAAAATTTTCCATCTTTGTATATGATAGCAGCAACAGTCGTCTCTGTCATTACTTAAACACCTCACCTGTCTCCATGCTCCAAAACAATAAATCAAGTTCATCCATGTCTATCCCTGTTTTCTCTGAGAACTCTTTAAATCTCTTCTCGATATCAAAATACTTAGCTCTTGTTAATGTTTTAGGTATTTCTTCAATTACATTATACCTCTCTAAATTCTTCAGAATATGCCTATCTAATATGGCTAAGCCCCTGTACCCTATATTTCTAAGAAAATGAGCGCTTTCCTTTAACCCATATCCATTTATATTTTCCACAAGCCATTCTCTAAATTCTTCTCCGCTAATTCCATCGTTTATTTTCTCTAGAACTAAAGGAAATTTCTTCTTTGCTTCAATTAGATATTTTCCTTTGTTGTTATGAAATCTTACTCCATCTAAATATTTTACAGGGTCTAAATCATTCTGATGAAATTTTCTTGCTTTTAGCGCCAGCACAGAATTCCAACAATTTTTTGCCTTGCTCTGCGGTGTCAGCAAACAAAAGCAAAACTCATAGAAAATATTTTCTTCTTTCACATTATTAAAATCTTCTAACCTTGACTTAATTGATTCTTTTTTCTGGTTGTATTCTTTTATCAAATCTTCCATATCAACCACCAGCCAAAAATCTTGCGCATATTTTATTTATTTCTTCAGATATTATAACATACCTTTTTTTTAATCTTTCTAAATCCTCCAATCCATCCTCCACATCTTCAGCGTCCTCTTTCTCAGACTGATAATCTTCTAAAGCCTCTTCAATATCGTCCTCATCTCCGCTATTTCGTGCAATCTCTAAATCTGCTTCAGCTTCTTCAAGATCCTCAAGTTCCTCTTCAAGCTCCTCTTGCTCATCTCTTATATGCTGATTAATATCTGCTGCTTTATTCTTAAAAAGATTGTATTTTTCCTTGCAATTTTCTTTTTTCAGGATATTAAAATCGAATATTCCAAATCCTTTAGCTTCGTATTCTTTCTCAACATCTAAATTAACTTGCTTCTCTTCATTATGTGTAATATTTCTTAATGTGATACTTGATGCCTTGTTAGGCGCTGTTTCATTGCTGGTGATATTTTTAATCTGATATATCTCCTGAGAGCATCCTGCTGCCAATATCAATAAAATAACGATAAATGCCGTTTTCATCATCAAATTTAAACATAATTATCTTAGAACATATAAATCTTTATATATAAGTTGTTAAAAGATATTACCATTGCTGAGGGGATAAAAAATGAAGTACAAAGATGATAAGGGTAATGTTCTCTATGGCTTCAGTCAAGAGAATCTGGAAAGAACAAATAAAGAAATAAGGAGAACAAATCGCTATATGCAGACATTGATCATACTCTTCATCATATTCCTAGCAGTATTCATATCATTTTTAGTATGGCTTGAGATAAACAACGTCTTTACAAGATTAATTTACGGTTAACTCAAATGTAATTCAACAACATCATCGTCCTCTAATCTATGGTCCAATCCAACTTGTGCTCCATTGAATTTTACTGATTTTCCAAATATCCTCGCATATCTGAATTTCTTCACAAAATCCTTATGCACCATTTCAGCTACATCCCTCACAGTAGAACCTTTCTTGAATGCAATGGGTGGAAAATCTCTTTCTTTTCCAGGCTGCTTAGTGTAGATTTTTATTAAATTTAATCTTTTCCATATTTCATCAGTTAAATTCTCCTGACTATTGTAGATCAATATTGGCTTATCAGCACCTTCTAACTCAAGATCAAGTAGCCTCTTTTCTTCAGGAGTCTTGAACATCAATATAATTAAATCAGCATTCCTTATTATGCTTAAGAATGTTGGACCCAGCTGTGTCTTAGCAAAATTTTTAACAACAGCCGGAATCTCCACAATCTGAATCTTTATTCCATGATAATCTATTATTCCAACCTGGGGTTTTTTTGTTGTGAAGGGATAATCTGCTATCTCAGCATTTGCATTTGTCAATTTATTCAATAAAGTAGATTTTCCAGAATTTGTTGTTCCTACAATAACTACTTGTGCTGCACCCTCTTTCTTAACAGACAGTGTAAAACCGCCACTACTCTTTTTCTGTTCTTTTTTTCTTTCAAGTTTTGCAATTAACTTAGATATCTTATTTTTTATATCTGCAAGTAATTTCTCAGAAGACTTATGCTTTGGAGCTGTTTGTTGCATTAATTGCAGAGCTTTTAAACGATCTTCATCAGTTTGTGCTTCATGATATTTTTTTAAGGCATTTACATATTCATACCCTGGATTAGTTGGCATAGTTACAAATAGAAAGCTAAGTAGTTATAAATTTTTTTAATTAGAAAGCAAAAGGCGGATTACTTGTTCCTTGTGTCTTATTTGGTGGTGGACTTGCATAGAACTCTTCTCTCCCAGCACCCAAATCCCTAGGTCTAAACCTTACAGGTTCTTTACCCTCTCCCCTCTTCCTTACAAAATGCAGTACAACAACAACTGCAATAACAATTATCAATATTATAAGCCCTGATATCACAATTCCTCGTCCCTTCTTTTCAGCCTCTGCTGGGGGTTGCTCAGCAGGTGGTTGTTCGCCTGGTGGCTGAGCAGGTGGAGGAGCTTGTACAGCTATTCTCTTGAATATCAAATCTGCTTTCTTATGATAAATCATATTAAGTGTTATTTCTAACTCATTCAGATTATCATTATTTAAATCAAATTGCTTTACATCACCTGAATTGAGTTGCGACTGACTTTCATCCACAAGTAAAGTTACTGCCCCTTCTGTCAATTCGTCAACTACCACTCTATGTTCTGCACCGTCTATTGTAAATATAACACCACCATCTTGTGCTATTAATCTCGCTTCTCCTGTCTCTGATATTTCTCCTATGTTATTTACTATACCTACACCAATAACCTTATTTGCTATTGGCTCTTGGAATCCTGGAATTCCGAAAGCGCTTGACGATATAGGTGGTTTCTTCTTTATTGAAAATGTCTTGTTTGTTACATTTTTGTAGGTTGCATTAATCGCTCCAAAAGCATCTTCTATGATACACCTTGCTAAATATTCTCCAAGTTCAAATGTTTCGGTGAATCTAACATCTCCAACTTTATCTTTAGGTACATTAGTGGAGCCAATACTTAAATTCTCAAATGAGCCTATTCCTGGTCTTCTTACACTTACATTAATAGTCATCGCCACTATTCCAGTACCGTCATCACTAGGATTACAATCTATATCTACGGGATCTCCAAAAAGGAACTCTATACCCTCTTCTCCATTTTTATCTTTAAATATTATATTTAAACCTGGTGTCCTTAAGTCTACAATGAATTGATTACTTTGTACTGTTGTAACAGGACCTCTTCTTAAATTGAGATCTTTAGCAGATTCATCGCATGTCAAGTTAGCTGTATAAAATCCATGGGTTAAATTTATGATAGGATTGGAAGTCCAGTTCCATCCGATTAATGTACCATTTCCAGCAAATGTGCCGTTTACAATAGTACCGTTTGCTATCAAAGTGCAATTAAATATTGTATCTTCAATTTCAGGAGTGATAGTCACATTAACAACATTGCTTTCTGGACCATATGTACCATTAGTCTGATTAGGAACCGTTACTACTAATAATGTAGGTCCTGTATTGTCTATTGAGAAATTACCACTGAAATACGTGCTGTTTATTGTTGATGGATATGGATTGCTAGGGTTTGTGAAGTTTGAAACGTTAATAATCATTGTATAGTTTCCATCTGCTACTGCTGATGTACCATATCTTACTGAATAAGATGTTAAATTAGCTGTTGTGTTTGTTCCTATGTTTGTAATTGTGCCTGTTGCTGTGTTATTTATGTAAAATGTGGCATTTGATACATTAGTTGTTCCGGGACCATGAGCTGAGGTGAAGTTAAATAAAACTGTAGCCCATACTGTTGTTGAGTTTGTGGGGAATACATCTGATACTGGTATTTTATTAGTCGTATTAAAAGGTGCTATTGGAACTGCTTCAATATTATTTATTAATGATAGAAAAATTATAGCTGTGAATAAAATTAAGAGTGCTCTATTTCGCACTTTCCCTACCTCTTTTATTAAACCCATGTTTCTAATGATATTTTGTTAATTTATAAACTTTTTGGAGCATTTATTAGGAAATGCTTAAAAATGTATTAAAATAGTATTTCATTATGCGGAGGTGCCGGAG
>CAYIFT010000065.1:0-4786 GCA_964362765.1 Candidatus Woesearchaeota archaeon
AGCAGATGGGCTTTAACTGTAGCTGAAAGCAGAAAATCATATGTGGTAGATTGGTTTGGTAATTTTGGAAGCTGGTATGTTTATCTGTTCATTCTTGGATCGATAATCTTGTTCTATCACGCCTTCAAAAATATACCCAAAGCAAAAGGATTTGCTGGGCTTTATGTTTTGTTTATAGTTCCTTATGTATTTTCGAGATATTCGGAAGGCCATAAATTACTGAATGGTGTGTCTCCTGTCTCTAAATTTCTTTTGATAGGATCAATAGCGTTGTTTATATTTTCATTAGCATTTTTTTATCTTAGAATATTTTATAAAAATAAAGAGCATTACAAACAAATTGCAAGAATAGATAAGAAATACTCTTTTGTTTTAATATGGTTTTTTGCTGGTGTAATTGCATCGACAAGTGCTATAAGGTTATTATTTGAATTTGTACCTGTGACAGCTGTATTGGTTGCTTACTTTGGTGTTGCTATTTATGATTATATAAGCAGGGTAAAGAATCTTTATTTCAGAATAGCATTAATAGTTGTTCTTGCTTTGATATTCTTTAATCCTATTGCAAGTGCACAAGGCATTATTGTGAAGAATTATAATACAACCAAGAACCAGGCAAAGTTTCTTGGACCAGGTTACAATGTAAGGTGGATGCAGGCTGGAAAATGGACTAGAGAAAATACACCAAAAGATGCTGTGTTTGCGCATTGGTGGGATTATGGATACTGGGTGCAGAGAGGATTTGAGAGGGCAACCTTGACCGATGGAGGAAATCTTGGGGGATACGCTCTTAATTACAATATGGGAAGGCATGTTCTGACTGGAAGAAATGAAACAGAAGCCCTGGAATTTTTGAAAGCAAAAGGCGCAAATTACTTTTTGATAATATCTGATGAGATAGGAAAATACACAGCATTTTCTTTGATAGGATCTGATACTACCTTTGATAGGTATTCTTGGATAAATCCATTTTCATTAGATTTATCTCAGACTCAAGAGACAAGAAATCAGACACTTTATGCTTATGTAGGCGGCACGCAGCTTGATGAAAATTTAATTATGGGGGATTTAGTGATACCTGCCGGGAGTGCGGGTATTGGTGGATTTTTGGTGCCTTTAGAACAGAGAAATGACACAGTTGAAGTAGGACAGCCAGTTGCACTTATTGTATATGCTGGCAAACAGTACAATCTACCAATCAATTGTGTGTTTTTGTCAGCCTTTAATAAAAAAGTAGAATTCAATAATGGATATGATGCATGCCTGCAAATAATTCCTAGGGTAGATGGGGATAAGATGAATTCTATTGGCGGTGCTCTTTATCTTTCAAGAAAAGTAAAAAATACAATGTTTACAAAGCTTTATTTATTTAATGAAGAATCAAAGTATTTCAAATTAGCATACTCAGATAAGAATAATGTTCCTTTGATGATATTTAATGGACAGCTTGTCGGACCATTAAACATATGGCAGATATCATATCCAGATAATTTAAATATTCCAGAGCATTATTATACCAATACCTTAGAGGATCCAAGAGTAGTTGAAGTAAGAAGATAGCATGATAAAGAAACTTTCTGATAAGTGGTTAATCGTACCAATAGTATTACTTTTGATTAGTTTTCTTTATAGATTAATTGATCAGAGCAAGATGCTTAGTTTTTTTCCACTTGATTACATTAATGACTGGAGTTCATATATGGCGCAATTACATTTTTTAAAGGAATGCGGATTTCATCAATATTGCCAATATTGGTATAATGGATTTGTATCATTTCTTATAACACCACCAGGATGGTATTTCTTTGCTTATCCCTTACTTATTTTGTTTAATGATGTTTTGCATGCGACTTATTTTTCGATGATATTACTATATTTACTAGGATTTATCTTTATATATTATTTGGGAAAATCGAATAAATATTCGCTATTAAAGATAATTGCTTTCTTTTTATTCTTCTTTGCAAATCCTATTGCACTTGGCAATCACGTCAGACAGGGTAGAATAACTGAATTATTTTCTTTTGTTGTTTTAATTCCATTTGTAATTTTGATATTTAAATATAAATCTGAGAAATTAAATAAAAGATTATTTTTGCTGCTATCTTTAGTATACGCGGTATTAATACTCGCCCATTTTCAAGAGGCCTTTTTATTCAGCTTTTTATTTTTAGGGTTGTTTCTTTATAAGAAAAAATTTGATAAATTATATATTTTGTTGATTATGCTGCTTGGTATAATCTTATCCTCATTCTGGTTAATCCCATTTTTAGCTAATATAAAAAACAAGCTAATCTTCTCTTATGAGCAGGCAAAATACCTTACATTCTCAAAGGGGTTGATATTAACCAATATTGTATCAATAATAGTACCATTAAGCTTGCTAATCCTTTTTTATTTATATTATAAAACTAAATCTAAGAGCAAGGGAGAGGCATTATTTTATTTGCCGATATTATCCTTATCATTTTTATTTTTGTTTAGATTAGTTCAATATATTCCATTTTTAAAGAATATTTCACCAGACATTTACAATCTGTTTTTTCTATTCTTTGCAATATACTTTTTATTTACGTTAGATCTGAATAAGATAAGCCTGATGCTAAGAAAATTTATTATATATATGCTGATTTTAATTTCGATTGCTTCATTAGTTGTGTCGGTGAGCTACACACCCAAATTTAGAGATTATGGAGACCTTGAGGAAGAATTTTTAGATGTTCTGAGTAGTATAGATGGAAGTTTTTTAATTGCTGAAACGTCTGACGGTGTTACTTCTTATCCAAAAGCTTACTATTCTATGGCGCCAATTTATTACAACATTAGAACACCTTCAGGCTGGTATCCGCACATAATTGATTATGGTTATAAAAATAGATTATATAGGTTTACAGAAGGATATTGGAATAAGGATTGCGGCGCTTTAAAAGAAGCTACTGCTGATCTTGAAGTCAGTTATATAATTTCGACAATTGAGTCATGCGAATTTTTAAAAGGTTGTGGATTTAATTTTGTGAGAAATACACAATCTTTGTGTTTAGTTAAGGCTTGAATTTCCAGAGAGAAATTTCACAGAGTGTAAATACATTTTTTCTGTCTAAAAGCTCATAGTATTCGCTTAATATATTATTAATTTCTTTTAATTTAGTTTTATGATCATCATGAGCATTAGTCATTCCTGTAACAAACATACCTAATTTAGACAACCAGTTTTCGGTTGGGGTGGCTGTAATAAGCCTGCTGTTTTTATTCATTTTTTTGAATTCTTTAATCTTAATTATGACTTCAGGTTTAGTGAAGTGCTCAAGGATATTGTTGCATACAATTACATCCGGTTTTAATTTTCTATAATCCCTTATACCTGATAGATCTGGAATTATATCATAACCTATTACTTTTTTATTATCCAGCCTTCTTTTGAGATGGTTATGCCCACATCCAAAATCAAGAATGATACCGTTTTCTTGATCAAGATTTCCTATCTTTATTATTTTATCAAGTATCTTCTTGAAGTATATTCCACCTACGCCCTTGTAGTAGTCTTCATGGTAATCTATCATGGTATTAATATTTTATGAAAAACTTAAATACCTTTCTGTATTAGGAAAATGCATGAGAATATTACTAACAGGGGCAACAGGGTTTGTTGGTAGAAATCTTTTACAGGAATTATTAAAATATTATAAAGTTAGGTGCTTGGTAAGAAAAGATTTTGGTATAAAGAATAAGAATCTGGAGGTAGTCATAGGTGATATAAGGAATAATAACGATGTTAAAAGGAGTGTAAATGGCGTAGATTATGTAATGCACGCAGCAGCTGTCATTTACAATGCTGATAAAGAAACATTTGATATTAATGTTAATGGTACTAAAAATTTAGTAGAAAGCTCTAAAAAATTTAAAGTGAAGAAATTTATATTCATTAGCACTGAAAATGTGATTTATAGTTATTGTGATGATGCTTATACAAATTCAAAAAGAGAGGCTGAGGAATTTGTAAAGACATTGCCAAATTACCTAATATTGAGACCTTCTGTTATTTACGGGAAAGATGACGATAGGTATATATCTTACTTAATTAAATTTATTAAAAAATATCCGATTATTCCTGTATTGGGCAGCGGTAAAAATCTAATACAGCCGATTTATATTGAAGATTTAATAAGATGCATTTTAAATTGCATTAAATACAACATCAAGGGAAATCATCTTGTTTATGGTGCTGATGCAATTTCTTACAATAGTATTATAAGAAAGATACAAAATATACTTGGAGTTAAAAGACTTGTGGTACATATACCTTTAATTTTATTAAAACCAATTGTTTTTGTTTACAATAAATTAGTGAAAAATGCAAAAATAAAATATAAATCATTAAGTTATCTAAAGTATGATCGAAAATATGATCCTGCTTATATCCATAAAAATTTCAAATACAAACCAACCTCTCTAGAAGATGGCATTGGAAAGCTTGTAGGTTAGGTTTATAAATTTATTTATACAAGGTCTTTTTATGACAAGTGTTGATATAGTTTTGCCTATATATTGGGGGAATATTAGCCAGTTAGAACCTGGTGTAGACCAGCTGGTTAAATACTTTAGAGAAAATCTGAAAGATTATGACTGGTGTATTTTGATTTCTGTTAATGGAAAAAATGCTGATCAAATTTTAGATTTATCGAAGAAGCTGTCGAGAAAATATAAAGAAGTTAAGTATACTTATACAGAAGCGGGTGGAAAGGGTGTGGGTGTTTTGAGTGGATGGAGGCACAGTAAAGCAGGTATC
>CAYIFT010000066.1:0-4750 GCA_964362765.1 Candidatus Woesearchaeota archaeon
TTCTTCTCTAAAGATTCTAGAATATCATAACTTCTTGATCTTGGAACATTGGAAATATCTGATAATTCTCCTGCTGTAGCTATGCCTCTGGATAATAAGGCTGTCCAGATTTTAACTTCGTAAATATTTAAATCGAATGCTCCTCTTAGTTTCTTTAAAAATTCTTCCTTCATTATCATTTTGCTTCCTCCGGAGTAAATCCTTGCAATCTGTATACATCATATAGTTCATCCTCTATTTTTCTCACACCATTTGTTCTATCATCATAAAAATGGACAGCATGTACTAATTCTGCATGTCTGTCTTCATCTGTACGAAGCTCTTCTACAATATGAAATGCTCCTATAACAGGTGAGTAATATATCATTCCTGTAAACTCCAATGCTCCTAAATGTAAATGTGGATAATTTCCAGAGGATCGGTTAGGAATTTGACCACGTAAATTCCTTCTATTAAATCCATGATCTTCCACAAGTAACCTATCTAAATCGATCCAGGTTTGGAATGAGTTTAAACGTGCTGATCTAGGATTTGTGAAATTAGATCTAGCTATTAAAACTAGTGTAGGATCTTCTTGTTTTGTTTCTAATTGTTTCTCTGGCATTTTAACCTTCATATTTATAGTTATATTTACTACTATCTAATTATAAAAGGGTATATAAAGCTTTCGGTTTTTTAGTTATTTGGAAGTGGTAAAAATAATATGTAATAGGTGTGTTTTAAGGCTTTAAGAAGAGGACATTTTAGATATTAGAAAATCTGCTACTGCTTTAGTTTCTCCATCTAAAAAGATTAAATATCAATATTTAAGTCTTCTTCCAAACCTTCTAGATCTGAGATATCAATATCTTGTTCAGCTTCTTCTGTTTCTGTAAGACCAGATTCAACTTCTTCAAGACCTTGATTTACTGTTTGCTTAGCCTCTGATGTTACAACCGGAGTTTCTTGTATAGATGGTTGTGGCGCTCTCTTAGAAAATAAGAATATCAAAATTAAGACAATAAGAACAACCAAGATATATGTTGTTGTCTTTTTCTTTTTCATAGTAATTACACTTCTTTAATGGTATTTAAATATTTCGGAAAAAAAGAAATTATGCAGGTACTGCTCCTGCAGAAGGTTCTTGTGGTTCAATTGGCGCTGGTTCTGCTATAGGTACTGCTCTTGTTGGTGTTGTAGTTGGTGTTCCACTTAGCAATTCTTTGACTCTTGATAAAAGTTCATGTAATTGATTGAATAGATTCTTTGCTTCTTCATAATTACCATTATCTATTGCTGTCTTTATTTGTGCTTTTACTGACTCTATTTCATCGACTAATCTCTGTAATGCTGGTGCCTTAGGGTCATTTGTTGCTATCATTTTTGCTAAAATTGCTTTTAAGTTGTCATCAAGTTTATCTATCTTTTTGGCTGATGCATCTATCTTGTCTTTGATTACATGGCCTTTTAGATATCTTAGCTTAGGATTTACTGACAACCATGCTTCTCTTAACATTTCTTTGGCTTCTTTTAAGTTTTCTTTAGTTGGATCAATTATAAGGCTCTTTGCTTCATTAACCTTAGATAATCCAGATTCTAGATTTGTTAAGACTTCATTTTTGTTTTCTAATGTGGATGTTGATAATTTTATTTTTGCAGCATTTAAGACTTCTAATAATCTATCAGCTACTTTATCCAGATGAGATCCTAATTCCTCGAATTTCATCTTACATTCTTCATTAGAATCATCCTTGCAGGTTTTTATTTCATTAGCTAATTTCTTCAAGTCATCTTTTCTCTTTTCAGCCTCTTCCATTCTTTTCTCTTTAGTCTCTTGAATCTTTAGCAATTTCTCAGCTTTTTCTTTGCTGAACTTTCCGAATTTTATCTTGAATTTCTCTTTAGTTTCCATATAATCGTCTTTTGATTCGAATTCATCTTTACCAGATTTACCTTTACTTCTTTCCTTAAATTTTTCAATTTCTTCACCAAACTTACTTCTTTGTTCAGATCCTGACTTGTATTTATCTTTGTTAGACCCGCTATACGCGAGGGATACTGGTACTAAGCTTATTATAAATAAACTGATTACCAATAAAGCTAATATTTTTTTCATTTTGTTTCCTCCTAATTTTATTTAAAAACTCCTAATTTTATTTAAAAATATTAAGATCAAAGTATTTTAGTAGAAGTTTTATTTATAAAGATACTTTCTAGGTGCTTTAGAAAAGAGTTGATTTTACCCGATTAAGCTTTACGAAGGTTTATTCAGGCTTATTTTTAAGATTAGAAATGTTTTTAATACTTCATTTATTCACTATACAGATGAAAACGACAATAATAATCTTATTTGTTTTAATCTTTATGACGAGCATGGTGAATGCGGCTATATTACATGGAGAAATATTTGATTTTTCTTTGGAGCCTTTAAGCGATGCTGTTGTTGAGATAAATACAGAGCCTAAGCAAGTTAAAGTAGCTAAGGATGGAAAGTATGAATTTGAATTAGAGCCTGGAAATTATATAATTAAGACAGCTTATTCTAATGACATTGATCTTTACTATGAGCAGAATATTACAATTAAGGATAAAGATGGAAGATATAATGTTGATTTAATATTATTGCCTGTTTTGGAAGAGGAAGATTTTGAGGACATTGAGAATATATTTGAGGAAAAACAAGAAGCGAGTCCTGCTTTGCTAGTGATATTGATAATAACAAGTGCATTTTCTATATTGTATCTGTTTAGATGGTTTACATCGAAGAAGGTAACTAAGAAAGAAGAAAAAGAAGAAACAGAAGGAGATTTAGATGAATTAATTTCTTTTATTAAGAAAGAAGGTGGAAGAGTAACTCAGAAAGATATTAGGAAGAGATTTCCTTTAAGCGAGGCTAAGATAAGTTTAATGATATCTGAATTAGAACATAAAGGTGTATTAGAAAAGATTAAAAAGGGAAGAGGAAATATAATAATATTAAAAAAAGATTAAATCTTTACTCTTTCCCAGGCATCTTTATATTGTTCTTTCTTTATAGAATGCTGAAAATGAACTTTTAACCAGATATAGAATCTTGTAGGAAATAATAATAGAAGCCAGAAGAATTCTTTTATATTTTTTGGATAAGAAAATATTAATTTTAAATTTTTAATTCCTTCTAGAAATTCGTTTTTAAAAGATTTTACTCTAGGAATATCTAAAGCGTATTTCTTTAAGTTTTCATGAGCTTTAGCTGTTCTTACTCTCTGTTTGATAAATTCTTTTATTTTGACAGGGTATTTAACAAATACTAAAGCATTTTCTACATAACCAATTCTGAATCCTTTCTTATCGAAATAATAGGGGATTATTGTATCCTCAGCTACATCAGTTGGAATTTTATCTATTATTCCAGATCTAAAAGCGAATAAATAACCAGAGCATTCTAGAAATTGATTATTAAGAAATCGTCTTTTTCTTGAAATTTCATGAGCACCGATATCAACTAAAAAATGAGACCAAAATCCAACCATGTTGTTTTTATCTGTTATTGAAACGGGTCTTCCTGAAATGCAGCCTATTTCTTCATTTTTAAATAAGTTGAGAATTTCATTGACGGAATTGTTACTTACATAGACATCACCATCGCTTAATATTAAGATATTCCCACGAGCTTTTTTGAATGCTAAATTAAGTGCGTTTGATTTGCCTTTGCCAGGATCTTTTAAGTATCTTATTCTTAGGTCTTTATAACCTTTAACTATATTTTCTGTTTCCTTGTCAGGAGCCACTACCAGAATTTCATATGATTCTTTAATATCTTGAGAATTAAACGAATCTATGGCTTTTCTGATGGTTAAAGGTTCTTTGTAGGTTGTTATAATTATTGAAATCATAGTAATACTTAAAAAGAAGTAGGTTTATAAAATTTACATAAATGAGGTGATGGTTTCTTCTTAGCATCTTAATTATCTAGTGATTTTTACCATCGTAATAAAATATACAAGTAAGGGTAATATGGCTTAATCTCCAAGTCTTTCCTCCCGCAACCTTCATTAATCTAATTTTTGGGACTGCATTTTCTAATTATCAAACATCAACAATGAGTTTCTTTTTTCCTTCAACATATATGCTTACCTTTTCATCTGGTTTAAGATTAAGTTGCTGTGCAATATCTTTAGGTATTCTTAAAATAACAGAACCTCCAGATCTCCATAGTGTAGCCTCTTTTCTTTGTATGCCCCACAAACCATGTTCTTTGAGTTTCTTTTCAACAATTTCCATCGTTTCTTCTGGGAAATATTCTTCGCCACACTGTAAGCAGCACTCGACGTCCAATACTCCGCATTTTATACCATCAATGACTACTTCACTTCTTTTCCATTTTATCTTTCCTCCGCATGGGCAGGGATATGAAGTCTTTTCCATTGTTTTGTTCCTCTTTAATCGATAACTGTAATTGGATATATTTTCCTTATCTCACCTATCTGAAATTCTCTATAAACGACCTTGAACCACCTAAATTCGGCGATGATTGATCTATCCTCCCTTATTCTTTTTGCACCCTTTTGCACAGCTTCTTTAATGTTATCTTTTGTGATGCCTCGCATTCTCATTCGGTCAAAAACGTGATCAGATCTTTTAATAGCATCTTTGTGTTGTTGTATATTTCTGAACGCAACATTCACTTTAATCTCAGCCATTATATCTAAAAGTATACATAAATATATAAATATATCTATTTTGCTCTCTGTCGTATTAAAGGGTCATTTTAATATTACCTCCTTTTTTG
>CAYIFT010000067.1:0-4727 GCA_964362765.1 Candidatus Woesearchaeota archaeon
GAAAAAGAAGCATAGTCTGGGATCAAGCTAGCAATAGGCTTCATATTCAAAAATCTATAATTCTTTGGATGTTAAAACAATAAACTACTTTATATAAAAATTTGAATATTTTTCTAACTTAATGAGCACTAGAATCAGCACGAGCTCGAGCTAACATTCCAAACAAAGAAAGTAATCCAATAATATATGGTACCGTCGAGCTAACCATAATCAAACCATGTCTAGACATTTTTTTATTATATTCTTCATATTGCGCTAATTGAGGAATACTTCTTAATTGGGTTTCTATATTTTCTTTTTCTTTTAACATTTCTGTACGAAACTCTTCAATTCTTCTTAATAATCCATTTCTCTCTTCATCACTGAACTTAGCCCTTCCTTCACCAGCCGCATAAGTATATAGCACAGGGAGATTGTTAGGTTCAACTTCGTCATCTAAAACCCTTAATCTTTCAGTAAGCTGTTTACGAATAGAGGATACTTCTATACGAGCATCATTTTTCCTTCCATCATAAACCAAGAATGGGACCAAATTGGATACGACCCCAATACCACCAATACCTACCAATAAATAACTAAATACTTTCTTCATAATCTTTGTAAAAGAGTCTTTATTTATATTCTTTTCTATAATATATGTATATATGTCTTCTTAAATAAGAACTTTTTCTAATAAAATATACCTATACAGGTTAAATAAACTATTTCCTATTAGATTATAAGATAAGGTAAATAAAAAGCTTTGAATGTATTCACTATCAGGTAATAAAAATAGAAAAGTTTATAAATATAAAAATAATCAATTAAACTATGAAATTGAGACATATTGCATATTTGTTGTTTGTAACGATTTTACTATCTACACAAGTATTCGCCTCAGATCATAATCTAGAGCTTATTAACAGAGTATTAAAAACTGAGGACTCTATTCAGAATATTGAAGATCTAGAGGAAGATTATTATATTATTGATATAGACGAGTATCCTGTCTCTCCTGAAATAAATAAAAAATTAGAAAAAGCAACTAGAGTTATCAATTATATTCCAAATTCGTTCTTCATTATTAAAGCAGATAAAAACCAAGTAAAAAGATTGAAAGAATCTGGTATTGTTAAAAGAATCTGGAAATACACATCAGAATATAATTACGATCCAATATTACAAGATTCACAGAATGAAAATATAAATCTACAGATTATATTATTTGATTCTTCAGATCTAAATGAAGTTCTAACTAAACTAAGTGAACTAGGTACATTAACATATTCAAAAGATAATTTAGTAATTATAAATACAAATCAATTAAATATACAAGAAATTTCAAATATTAAAGGTGTCGAATTTATCACTCAATTAAGTGAAGCAACTGCAACTAATGACTTGACAAATGTTGTAAATGGAAATCAAGATTTTAGAAATTTCTGGAAGTTATATGGTAATGATCAAGTTATTGCTGTCGGTGATACTGGTATTGATACAGGAATAAATAATCCTACAATGCATGATGATTTTGAGGGAAGAATTAATTCAATTATAAATTGGGCCGCATCAAATGGAATTGGTTATTATGGTTTAACATGCCCTCCAGTTTGTTCAACAACTTCAGCAGATTATAATGGACATGGTACCCATGTATCAGGTTCAGCTTTAGGCGATGGAAATAAATCAGGTTCTAATCCTTTATTAAATATTTATACAAATTCGTATGCAGGCTCAGCTCCAAAATCCAATCTAGTATTTTTAGATATAGGAGATGATAATCCAAATAGTAATTCTTTATACCCAGGATCTATGACAGAATATTTCACAGAAGAATTCTTAAATAATGCAAAAATAAGTTCAAATAGCTGGAATTTTCAAAGTTCCAGTACATTTAATCAGTACACTTCGGAATCATTCTTCGCAGATGCATTTTCATACTCAAATAAAGATTTTTTAATTGTTTTTACGACAGGTAACACAGGACCTGGAACAATTAATCCGCCAGCAACAGCAAAAAATGTAATAGCAGTAGGTGGTAATAACAAGAATAACATTAATTTAATGTATACTTTAACAGCAACAGGTCCAACAGCAGATGGTAGAATTAAGCCAGATCTAATCGCACCTGCTCTAAATACAATATCAACTAGATCATCTGTAAATGGTAATTCTAATGGATGTGCTTCTAATGGAATTAATCAATTCTATTCAACATGTTCAGGTACTTCAATGGCTACTCCTGTAATAGCAGGATTATCAGCTTTAGCAAAAGAATATTTCATTAAAGTTAAAGGTATTCAACCAATTACACCATTAACCCCAAGTTCAGCTTTAATTAAAGCATCTTTAATTAATGGAGCAGAAGATATGGGGTTTGGAATTCCAAGCTTTACTTCAGGCTGGGGCAGGGCTAATATCTCAAATTCATTCCCATCATATGGAATTACTATTCCCACTTCAAGTACACCAGTAAAGGAAGTATTTTTCCTAGATAATCCATTCACATTTACGTCTTCAGGTCAAACATATTCATTTACACTTTATCCTTATCAAAATACAAAATTAAAAGCAACATTAGTATGGACTGATAGACCAGGTAGCTTTTTTGCTGCTCAGAATCTACCTAAATTAATGAATGATCTAGATTTCAAGCTTACAGATCAATCAGGAAATATTTATAATGGAAATGATTTCACATCCCCATTTAATGACCAATTTGATAGATTAAACAATGTAGAACAGATTAGAATACCAAATACAATACCAGGTCCTTATACATTCACAGTTACAGCTTATAATGTTCCTTCAGCCACATTTAGTCAGAAATTTGCAGTTTTAGTTAATTATGAAATTCCACCGCCTTCAATAACAATATCAGGAATTCCATCAGCAAATAATCTAGTTACATTTACATTATCAGATCAAAATTATCCTAATACACCTTTCTTATTTTATATGTCCCTAGGAAGTTCTCCAGGAATTTCTTTATCAGATGGAAGAATAGTACCAGCAAATGGAGATACACTCTTCTTTTTGTCATTATTTTTAGCACCTGTATTAGGTTTATCAAGTTCACAATCCACAACAAATAATAATGGTCAAGCAATAATCCAATGGTTAGTTCCATCATTCATCCCTCCAGCATTACCAATTACTGCCGGAGCTGTATTAACAAATCCGAATGTACAATTACCATACTCAATTAGAGCAATCTCACCAGCATTTCAATTTACAACACAATAGGAGGTTAAAAAATGAAAAATAAAATAATTTTGGCCGGAGTTTTAATCTTGCTATTGGCAGGATTAGTAATTGCAGCTAAAGATGAAATAAGTAATATGTTTATGGATAACTTATCTGAAAACATTAAAGCAAAAGTAACAGAAATAATGAATACAATGACACCGCAAGAGGCTCTAGAGTTAAGAATGAAACAGATAGCAGAAGAACAACAGAAAACATCTTCAGATGCAGAATCATTAGAATAATTTTTTCTTTTCATTCTTTGTTAAATAATATATTAAACGTGTGATGAATACCTTTATAAGGAATAAAATATTCACAAAATATATCAAATAAATGTAAAAAATGCCAGAAGAAATATTACCTTACAAATGTAAATGCGGCGGAACTCTTAAGAAAAGCCGCACCGAAGTAGAATTCTTTGGAATAGGTTTCGGTATCAGAGAATGTGAAATATGCACAAAATGTAACTCTGAATATCTAAGTGACGAAGTACTGGAAGAAATTGAAAAAGAAGTAAAAAAGAAAAAATTATTTGGTTTAGAAAAAGAAGCTCATGTTACAAAATCAGGAAATTCATTAGTTATCAGGATACCACCAGAGATTGCAAAATTTTCAGGCATAAAATATAAAGATAGAATTAGAATTTATCCATCAGGTAAAAATAAAATAGAAGTTGAGTTGCAGTCATAATAATCTTTATGTATCTTAATTAACTTAATAAATTATACAAAAGATGGTGATACAATGGAAACTTTTGAAAATTATATCAATGGAGAATGGGTTTCATCAGATTCTAGAAAGACATTTCCTTCTTTAAATCCAGCTAACAAAGAGATTATAGGTTATTTTCAATCAAGCAATTCAAAAGATGTAGAAAAAGCAGTTAAAGCAGCAGAACAAGCATTGCCTTCTTGGTCTGAATTGCCAGCCCCTCATCGTGCTGAAATATTATTAGAAGTAGCAAGATTATTAAGAAAAAATAAAGAAAAATTAGCTAAGATAGTCACAACAGAAATGGGTAAAATATTAAAAGAAGGTAGGGGTGATGTTCAAGAAGCTATTGACATTTTTGAATATATTGCTGGTGAAGGTAGAAGATTATTTGGCCACACTACACCGTCTGAATTAAAAAGTAAATTCTGCTGCACAATAAGAATGCCGATTGGGATAGTTGTTCTTATTACCCCTTGGAATTTTCCAACAGCAATTCCAGGATGGAAATTAGCCCCGGCATTAATTTGTGGAGATACTGTAATTTTCAAACCATCATCAGATACCCCTTTATGCGCAATTGAAATAATAAAAATATTAGAAGAAGCTGGAGTTCCAAAGGGCGTTGTTAATCTTATTACAGGTTCAGGCGAAGAAGTAGGTAATCCGATAATAAAACATCCTAAGATTAGAGGCATCTCATTTACAGGATCTCGTGATACTGGAGAATTTATTCTTAAGAATGCAGGAATTAAAAAGATTGGATTGGAAATGGGTGGAAAAAATGC
>CAYIFT010000068.1:0-4589 GCA_964362765.1 Candidatus Woesearchaeota archaeon
ATGGAATTAGAAGCATACAAAAAGTGTCCCAAATGCGGATGCATTGCATATGGAAATGTGAAGGTAGGAAACGACAGCTGGGTTTACTGTGCTAAATGCATAAGTGTTTATGAAATTCTTTAAATAAAGAATAGAATAATTGGGAGTATTAATACACCCATCAGATGATTTCTGTTAACGCCCGATAATATCGGAATAAGGCCAATGAAAAAGCCGACCGCCAATAATAATAAACCAATAGATTTTGAGATCAAAACAACCATGGATGTGATAAGCAACATAACAAGCAGGCATGTTAGTTTGTAATTTATTTTGGATATCACCTTGGAAAATGTTTTTGATGTTTGAAGTGCGAGAAATACTGTCGGAAATATTACCATCATAGAAGCAGATATTAATAAAATTATAAGGAATATGTCTTTTGTTGGGTTAAGTTTAGAGATTATTACAACAGGGCCATTTCTTTCTTTGTTTATTGTGTAAAAGGTTATAAGGCTCAACAATAAATTAATAATATTTAAACCACCAGAAAGCATCATAAAGCCTTTTGTTTTCAATTTAGCTATTCTTTTTCCAAGTATTGAGGCTTGACTAGGGCCTATACCAGGTAGCAGGATGAATAATGTGCCAGAAATTACAGAGGCAAGGCCAGATTTCATCACAGTTTTACTTTTAAGAGCAGGGAATGTTATTGTTTGGGGTGGTATGTTGTTTTTCTGGTATAATGAGATGAACAAACCAGGCAGCCCAAATAGCCCAGACAATATCGGGAGAAGAGGCTCATTGATATTTTTTAAGCTTAGCGAAACTATCCCAAATAGCCCAGATAATATAAAGGATAAAAAGGCCATGAATTTTGAATTTTTTTCTTTGTAAATTAAGTATAAAGATATTGATATCAGGAGTATTGCTATGAATTCCTTTACCTTTTCATATAATATAGGTATTATTTTTATTAACAAGGGAAACAATAGCATTATTATAATGAAGGAGGTAAGAGAGCCTATTAATGTTAAAATTACCGCTTCATGCGCTTTGCCTTTTAACAAGTATCGATGGCCTGGGAGAACTGTTAAGATAGTGTCTGCATTGGGGGCACCTAAATAAATAGATGGTATAAAATTCATGAATGAATAAACCACAGCAGTGACAAAGATTATTATTGAAATTAATGTGGAATCAATAATCTCTGTTTTTGAATAGAGTGTGAAAATCAATGAAGAGATTAAATTGATGTGCAGGCTTGGTATTAATGAAGATGTAATTCCTAGAAATAAGCCGATAAATACAACAATTATGTAAGTTACGAACATCTAGCTGTTTTGAAAAGAACTTTTTAATAAACATGTATCATTCAGAAATGAAAATTTTTCATAAAATCCGGATAGTTTTCGCTATAATTTCGAGTTCAGATTTATATTTCTTAATCTTACCTGTTATTTCGATGTTTGTTTTAGTTTTAAGATCAGTATTTTTATCTTTGTTTTTAAATACAACTACCTTTATGAAACCAGAGTCATCCTCAACTTTTAATATCTTAACAGACGGTCCATCTTGGTACTGCTTTATCATTCCCCTTACCTTGACTTCCTTATCAATCAGATCCTCGTTTATCTCCGATATATTAATTGTGTTTAATGACATCTTTGATGAGATTAAATACAAAATAAATATTCCAATAATTGAAACAACCAAAGAGATTTTTAGTAAAGTTTTTTCTTGCGGCAGCATAATTTAGCAATATTTTGATCAAAGCTTAAATATTTTACTTATGAAAGATTTTCGGTTAAAGCGGATAATATCTATTTTCCTTCTAGTTCCTCTAAAACTTCATCTATTGTTCTTCTGCGATTTACAGATGGATGAAAATAAAACATCGATCTGGCAGTATGATCTCCTATTACGTAAATTTTTGGTTTACCATGTTCTAAATGAGAAACAATGGCTGCACCTAATTCACCATACATATTAGTACCAGCTTCATCGCTTAGTATAATGAATACATCACAACTCTTTGCACCATTTATATCTTCTATAGAATACTGTCTTGCTAGGCCTATATTTTCATCATACGGCTTCGCTTCTAGGTGTGTGGTCCAGTCTGCCACAATTTCGTGACCTCTTTTTTGCAATTGTTTATGTATATCTCTAACAACCCCTTTTAACCTAAATCTTGCAGCAATGTAAAATTTCATCTAAACAATATTGGACTGGCTAGTTATAAGTTTAATTTATTTCTAATATATTCTTTACATTATAGAAATGCTTATAAGTTATTTTGAAATCTTAATATCAAAAGGTTTATAATAATTAATTCTGTTTGGTTTATTATGGATATGGATACTAAAATACAACTAATTAAAGAATTTGCTGATGAGATAGTTACAGAAGATGAATTAAGACATATTTTTGAGACCAATGATCATCCTATAGCTTATGATGGATTTGAACCTTCAGGAATCGCACCTATTCATTTTGGACTTTTAAGAGCAACCAATCTTAAAAACATGATAAAAGCTGGTGTGAAATTTAAATTGTACTTAGCTGATTATTTTGCCTTCGTTAATAATAAACTTGGTGGGAATTTAGATAATATAAGGACAGCTGGAAAATATTTTGTTGAAGTATGGAAAGCCTGCGGTATAGATACAAGTAAAGTTGATATTATATGGGCGAAGGATATCATGGATGGGATTGATTATTGGGATAAGACTCTAAAAATTGCTAGAGAGATTTCACTTGAAAGGAATCTGAGAGCTGTTACAATAATGGGTAGAAAACAGAGTGAGAAACTGAATGTCGGGCAGTTACTCTATCCATCGATGCAGGTCACAGACATATTCTACATGAATGTTGATATCTGCCAGTTAGGAATGGATCAGAGAAGAGCGAATATGCTGGCAAGAGAGATTGCTACTAAACTTAAATGGAAAAAACCAGTTGCAGCACACCACCATATAATTCTTGGATTACAAGGACTTCAGAAGAAAGCAACTGAAGAAGAGACCCTTATGGCTTCAAAGATGTCCAAATCAGATTCTAAAAGCTGCATCTATATGCATGAGTCATATGAAGAGATCAAGAAAAAGATTAATTCAGCTTACTGTCCTGAAAAACAAGAAGAAGGAAACCCTTTGCTAGAATATTGCAAGTATATAATATTCAAAGAGCTTAAATCGATGAAGATACAACGATCTGCAAAATTCGGCGGTGATGTAGAATATGGAAATTATCAGGAATTATGGGACGATTATATTAAAGGAAAATTACATCCAGCAGATCTGAAGAATGGAGTTGCAGATGCTTTAGAGAAGTTAATAAAACCAGCAAGAGAATACTTTGAAAAGAACAAACAGGCTAAAGAATTGTATGAGAAAGTTAAGAGATTTACCATAACAAGATGAAGATTGTTTGTGTGCCTTATTCTGAAGGAAGCATGGGAAAGAACAAGGGTTGTGAGAAGGCTCCAGAGTTAATTATAAATGAACTAAAGAGACTGCACAAGGAATTTAGTGTTGAGACAATTGAATTAGATAAAACTAATTCTGAAGAAAAATTAAAGAATTTAGGGGGAGCAGATATTTACATAGGGGGGGACCATAGTATTACTTATTACTCTTTTCTGAACTTTGCTAAAAAGTTTAAGAACCCCGGATTATTGATATTTGATGCGCATCCTGATTTTTATCCCAGCCAGGATATCGGATTTATTGGACATGAGGACTGGTTATATTTTTTAATTAGTAAAGGGCTGATTAAGAAAGATAATATTATTCTTGTAGGAATTAGGGCAATTGATCCAAGAGAAAAAACTTTATTAGAGAAAAATAAGATAAGAAATTATGATATAAAGGTTCTTTACAATAATTATGAGGAAGTATGCAATTCTATAATGGAAGAATGCAGGAAATTCGATGGTTTATATCTGAGCATAGACATTGACACACTTGATCCTGCTTTTGCTCCAGGAACAGGATATTTGGAGCCTGCAGGAATAAGTAGCGTTGATTTTTTTTATTTGATTTCTAGACTGAAAATGTTGAAGAATTTGAAATGTATTGATTTAGTTGAGATAAATCCTGAAATGGATGTTAATAACATGACAGTTAAACTGGGAAGCAGAATAATATCGGAGTTCTTGGGATGAGATTGTTCATTGCTTTTGATGCGCCTAGTGAAGAGTTGATTAAGTTACAGAAGAATTTTGATATCAATGGTATCAAGCTAGTAAAAGAGTTTCATTTAACATTAAAATTTTTAGGTGAAGTAAATGATGATAGAGTTGAATTGATTAAAGAAAAATTGAGGAAGATTAAGTTTCAACCTTTAGAGGTTTCTTTTGATAAATTAGGGGTATTTCCAAATGAGAGTTATATCAGAGTTATTTGGATAGCATTGCAGCCAGAAGATAAGATAACTGAATTGAAGGAGAAAGTTGAAGATGTGCTTAAGGATCTATTTACAAAAGAAGGCGGATTTAAAGCCCATATAACACTAGGAAGGGTGAAATTCATTTCTGATAGAGATAAATTGATTCAGGGTTTAAAAGCAGATGTTCCGAAAATAAAATTCTTGGTTGATAAATTTAT
>CAYIFT010000069.1:0-4575 GCA_964362765.1 Candidatus Woesearchaeota archaeon
TCTTCACTTTCTTTAATATTTTTATTAATTTTTAATTCATTATTTCTAATTTCTATTCTAGGTTCTAATTCAAGATTTATATTATTCCTAAACTCTTGTCTTTTTTTATCTTCTATTTTTTCTAAAATATATATAGGGGCTGAATTTAAAATTAATTCCTCTGTAAATTTTCTTAAGAATTTATTTGCGATATTCATATTCTTCTTGGTATAAATCTTGGTTTTAATTCACGATTTTTTTCGTCGATTAATGTAATTCCTTTTGCTATTATTTTATTTTGTTCGATTAATTGATCTAATTTTTCTAGAAAATCCTTATCTCCCTTATCTAAAGAAGTTCCTTCTCTTTGAGCAAAGGATTTAGCAGAAATTTCAAATAAAGCTAATAGTTTAGAAATTTGTTCTGTTAGTGCATCAACTTTTACTGAAAGATTTACCAAGACTTTTTGCAACGTTATGAAATTTTGCATTAACAAGTCTTCTTTATTTAACTTTTTTTTAATCTCTGGCTTTTCTTCATCTTTTTCTTTTATGCTCTTTTTCATTATTTATTAAATAGCTAAATGAATATTTAAAGTTTTACAATCTTAATTTTCCTGACTGCCAATCACGAACTAAATTAATAGCTATGCGGGTTTCGTCTATTTTATTTCCTTTCTTTAAATAGCCTTTTTTTCTTCCTATATTTTCAAATATTTCCTCAAAATTTTTATTTTTAATATCTAAGTTATAAAATTTTTCTAAGTTGTCTGAATTTTTAAAAAGGTTTATTATAGTATATGCAACTAATTCTATATTATGTATTTTTTCAGGATTTTTTGATCCTATTAATGCCAGCCTTATTTCATCATTTTCTTTTAAAGGGATGACTCCTGGAGAGTCTATTATCTTTATCTTATCTTTAAAATTAATCCATTGCTGTCCGTGAGTTGTACCTGCTCTTGATGATATAGGGGCTTTTTTTCTTCTTATAAGAGAATTAATTAGGGAAGATTTTCCAGTGTTTGGATATCCTACAACACCTATTTTTAAGAATTCGTTTTCTCTAGCTTGCATAAAAATAAATTCCCTTAATTTTTTTAATGTTTCTTTTCTTTTAGAAGATATTACATAACAAGGAAACTCTTTTTTTAACAGGTTTTTTTCTTTATTTGTTATTTTTTTACTAACTAAATCTGATTTATTTAGAATTAATATAAGTTTTTTATTTTTTGATTTTACAATTTCTTCGATTTCTTTATTTCTGGATAATTCAGGCATCCTAGAATCTAAGGTCTCTAAGACAATATCACTTTCATTAATTATATTTTCTAAGACTTTCCAATATGGAGTTATGTTTGTATTTCCTATGACTTTTGGGCGATTTGCCTTAAATCTATGATGAATCATATATTATTAATTAAACAGAGATTTTTAATGGTTTTGATTATGGTGATACCTAAATAGCTCTATATACAAATGCACCAATTAGTTTATCCTGAAATGATACTTCATTATGATATCTCTCTCGCGTTGTGAATAGAGGAAGACCTAATTCTGACACCCTGCTGTGCTCCACAATTTCGTCACTATATTCATCAATAACCTTTTTGACTATATGAATATCCAAATCTGCATACTTAGATATCTCAGCTGATGTTACCCAAATCTGATTTGGACTGCTGAGTGCACGAAACACGGCATCCCTACAATGTTGAACTTGAGACATCTCTAATTGCGTGACAGCTTTTCTAAGGCACATAACTTCATCTATTAGGATTGAGATATTATCACTAAGACTTTTTAACTCCATTTTCAATAATTATAATTTCTATATTTTTATAATCTTCTATACAATCAATAAATGTATAAGTTTTAATTAGAATAATCTATATTTATCTACATTATAAATTGCTCTTCCACTGAATACTGAATAACCTGTTGGAGCAGATCCACCTGAATCACCACCAGAAGGAGCACTTCCACCACTATCACTGCTTGGAGCTGAATAACTTCCAGAATCAGTATGTCCTCCTGTATAACTACCAGAATCATAGGTTCCTGAATATGTTCCAGAGTAAGATCCATCTGTTGGAGGTGAATAACTTCCTGAATAAGAGCCAGAATAAGAAGCGTCACCAGTGCCTGTAGTGTAACTTGATCCTGTTGAACTTGTCCATGAACCATCAGAGCCTTGTGTCCAGGTAGCTCCACTAGTATCTGTATAACTTCCTGAACTATAAGCTGTATGATATCCTCCAGTGCTATAATCTGTTGTTTCTCCTGTACCAGATGTACCAGATCCTGTGTAAGGATTGTAAGTGTCTCCTGTTGAACTTGACCATACTCCTGATGAACTATCATAACTCCAGCTTTTTCCAGTATCATAAAAGCTTCCACTATCTACTCCTTCATGAATCTGTCCGTGAACATCAGTATAGTGATGTGCTTCTGGGTCATATGAGTAATAACTACTTGGAGGAGGTGTGTAACTTGATCCTGTTGAACTTGTCCAGCTTCCTGTTGAACTATCATAAGACCATGTTTCACCATGTTCTGTTGTATAATATCCCTTATCTTCATGACCAACAGGAGCTCCTGTTATTGCTTCTGGAGTATGAGTTTCTCCTGATGAAGATATCCATTTGCCTGATTCAGGATTATAATTCCATGTTTCTCCTTGATAAGTATGAGAATATGTATTTTTATCATCATGATATTCAGAATTTTCAAGATGGTAAGATGCACTAGGAACATATACTTTTCCATCTGATGCAACATAGTGTTCGAATTCAGGATTATATTCATAATTAATAGCTTTTCCTTCATCTGATTTATATTCAAATCCTGTAGGTTTATTATTTATTTCTCCTCCTCCAACAACTTCATGTGTTCCTTCTGGATATATAAATGATCCAACTACTCCATCTGGACCTATAACTTGATATCCTGTGGCAAAATAAGTATACTCATAAGTTCCTTCTGGGCTATGATATTTATATTCATGGACTTCATCTCCTCTTACATATTCTACAGGCTCATAAGCTTTAGGATACTCAAATTCATAAATTTCTCCTAAAGGAGTAGTATATGTACAACCTTCTTTAGTATATGTATATTTATACCCTGAAATAGGGTCTGTATATTCTTGTCCTTCTATAAATCCACCACCATATTTTACATCTCCAAAATCATCAATTCTTCCTATTGGAATAATGTGTAGGTCTTCTTCTGTTTCTTCAAAATTTATAAATCCTGGAGGAATATAATCTTCTCCATAAGCTTTTTTAAATTCATCCACAAATCTTGCATGAACTGTTTCTATTACTTCTGCTTCTGTTTTACCTTCTGCTTTTAAGTCATTAAATAACTTTGTAAGTTCATTACCTACTCTCTCAGTAAGATCACCTATTTTTTTAGATCTTTCATACGCTTTATTTATTTCATCAGCTCTTTCAGGGTATTTTCCTAAAAGTTCATCTCTATGGGTTTCATAATCACTTACATATTTATCATGTTCTTCTTCAAAATCTTTTCTTATCTCATCGTAATCTTCTGTTATAAGTTCTATATCAACTGAGTCATGATCACTTAAATATTTATCAGCATTTAATGTTAAATGTTCTGCAGCTGTAAACTGCCCATGAGCTTCTCCATAATCTCCCTCTTCAAGAGCTTGTTCACATACCTGCAATTTTAATTCAGCATTTTCTAGAAGATTATGAAGTACTTCAGCATTATCAAGCTCTCCAGCTTCTTCAGCTAGTTCAGCTTCATTTGTTATATCTGCTATTGCTAATCTAAGTGTATCAATCTCTTCTATAGCAACTTCTTTTTTAAATTCTTCTGTAACTCCAGCTTCTGTTTCTTCTTCTTCAACTATAATATCTGCTTCTATTATACTTATTCCACTTTCTTCTGCAGAAGCTTCAACAAGTTCTTCTTTGCTTTCAGAAATATCAGTTTGAACTCCTGCTAATCCTTCCTGCAATTCATTTATTAAAGTTCCAGCTTGTTCACTAGTTACTGTGCCTTCTTCAACTTCTTGCTGCAATACTTCTTTTAATCCATCTATATGTTGTTCATCATGTAAATATTCTTCTTGCAGATCAATTAAATTATGCAAGGTAGTTCCGTCAACTTGTCCTTCTTGAATTTGTATTAAATCAACTGTTTCATCTTCTACAATACTTTCAATATGGCCTTCTGCATTATTTAGTATTTGATTAGCATCTACTGCAGCTTCTAATGCAGAGTCATAATCTCCGATTTCTATCATTGCATTTATTTCAGAAATTCTTTCAGCAGTAAATTGAGCTTCTAATTCTGCTTTGTCTTCAGGACTAAATGTAAATATATTTAATTGTATTGTTTCATAAAATCTTTCGAAATTATAGAAAAAACTATCTGGAGTTGTTCCATGATCTACAAATTCAATAGTTTCTGCTAAATCTGCAGTTGTTCCAGTTGTTGTATCAGTTGCTTCTTGTGCAAAAATAGAAACTGAAAAAATAGACATAATTAATATTAAAGAAAATATTCCAAAAATGAATTTTCTTGATAAACTTACACTCTCTTTTTTCATTTTAAGTTAATA
>CAYIFT010000070.1:0-4559 GCA_964362765.1 Candidatus Woesearchaeota archaeon
ACTTCCAGAAGGAAGTTCCTGAAAAGGAAGGCAACCGCTCAGAAACGGCACGGCCTATTGTTGCGATGAGGTTGAAAGGCTGAAAGGCCTTAGGCGTCTTGAATGATGCTTTGAAGTTTTCCGTGAGGGAAACAAGTTAACCAGCTGAGTAGAGCAATAGGATACGATGAAACGGCGAGTCCTGGCTGGTGCAAGTCTCAGAAGACGCATAGTTGAATGTTGGACAGCCTGTTCATGGAAACGTGAAGGCTTACAAAAGACGGCTTACGGATTCCTACAATTTATTCTCTTCCAAAATTGAATCTTGGGGTTTGGTTTCTTACTTTTGGTTTTGGAGCTGTGATCTCTTTCATAGGGGTATAATTAATTTCAAGTTGAACATCCATTTTTCTTGGTGTAGGCGAACTTAAGTAGGTATTACAATACTTTTTTGCGGCACATTCTGTACAATGTTTAGCTACTCTAGCCTCGAAATGTCCTGATCTTAGAGATTCTTGTACCTGTTTTTCTAATCCATCAACTTTTTCTAATAATGTAGCGAAATGAGCATCTGATCTGGAGGCTGTAAATATTCTCCTACTACCTAGACTGTACCATTCCATCCTTACATTTTCATCTATAAATGTTGGATTTCCTCCCCATCTAAGTGCTTCTTCGTCTGATACACCAACTTCTCTACGAAATACTTCATCTGAATGAGCGAATGTACAGAAGGCTAGTGCATAAATTGTTAGTGAAATATCATTGTTAAGTATCACATCTCCAGGATTAGAAGCGGATGATTTAAAATCTCTAATAATTAAACCACGTCGTATCTGATCTATCTTTCCACTAAAAAGATGATAGTGACCATCATGCACAATTCTTATCGGTTCTTTTTTACAATTCTTACCCTTACCAAAGCTAAATTCGGGAAATACTGGTCCTTCCTCTTCCATTATTGGATCATACATTGTTCTTCCTAATCTTTCTAACCATCTGGCAAATTTAAACTTTTCTTTATCCCCCCTTCTCTCTTCATCAGCCCATTCAATCTTTTTACCCCTATAGTATCCACTTTTTATAGAATGAAACCATAAACCCTTCAAGGCACCACCCATTGATTCTGAAGATTTATAACGGATGCGGGGTTTTCTGTCAGGACCATAAAATCTTTCTAGAAAAGAATGAACAACATTTCCTGCTACAAAATGTCCGAATGTTAATAGATCTTTTTTAGGAATTCCGCTATGATAAAGAAAAAAATGTCTCAATTCACATTCTTCCAAATCTTCAATTCTGGATGCTGACCACACAAAATCCATAAAATATTACTTTATTTGTTTATTTTTAAACTTCTCTAAACCTTAATTATCATTATGTAGAATAATAAAGCTTATAAAGAAAACAAAAAGAGTTTTAATTATGGCAGACAAAATTCAATTACCTCAGAGCGGGGGAGGCTTAATAAGGTATTCTGAAGAACCTGCAAGTAAAATGCAGATTAAACCAGAAACTGTGATAGGTTTTATTGTTTTTATTGTTGTTTTGATGATATTTTTGCATACTAAAGGATTTGGAATTTTAGGCTAGACTTCTTAAAACCTTGCTATCAGGACTTAATATCTTGACCTTGTCATATTTGCTCCTTAATCCTCTGTATATCCTCTGCAAGAATTCACGGTTTGCTTTATCGAAGTAAAAATCTAAATATTCATTCGGTTTTTCCTGCTTTAATATCCTCCAGAAAACAGAATCCATACTTGGATAAGGAAACTTAGTAAATACAATAGAATTGCACATGCTTCCAGGCAGATCTACTCCTCTGTTACATTTTGTTGAGTAAAGAATTTTCATTTTACCTTCTTTGAACCACTGCAATAATTCACCTTCTTTGTATTTCAATTGCATTTCTTCTAACTTCCCTCTTGATAAAATTGATAAGTCGTATTTTTCTTTTTCTTCTTCTGTCGGAAGATCTGAGAAGCTATTTACATGAACTAAAACAGGAGACTCGGCCATTTCGATGCATTTATTCAGGGCTTTAAGATAATCTTCTCTTGTTACTTTTCCTTCTTTGAATTCTTTGTATCTAAAATTCTTTTCAGACTTTGTGAATACTTTAATCGGTTTTCCTATATTCTGGGTTTCTGCTTCTACCACAATAAAATCTTTAATATCAAAAATTTCTTTTAAGACTTTTTTAGAATGCAATGTTCCTGACATCATAACAAAGGCTTTATTCTTATCCACTATTTCTTTTAATTTTTTCTCTAAATTAATATTAACTACTCGTGCTATCACTGAGTTCTTTTTTCGAATGAAAGCAACATAAGTTGTATCAAACAAACCTTCAAAATTTAAAGCTATCTCGAAAAAATACTCGAGCTCTTCATATTCGAGGAGTTGTTCATTTTTTATTAATAACTCAAATAAATCAAGAATTTTAGTGTCTCTAAGCTTGAGAATTTCTTCATTTTCTATCATCTCTTCAAGCCACCTTGCTTCTAGGGTATCATTAACCAAATCTAAGATTTCTTGCAATAAGGTTTTTGTATCTTCATCTTTACAGAATTCCAGAATCTCTCTTAATTTCTTTGCAAATAGGTTAAGATTCAATCTTTTTTCATTACCTAAACTATCCAGGAATTCATCGCATTCGTCTATGATTTCTACTTCTGTGGATGGTTTCCTATCCATTTGGTTTTCTAGTTCATATTTTCTAGAATTGAAAATAATTACATCTGAAGTGATATAGCTCATGAATTGTTCATAGTAAGTACAGCCAGGCTTTCTTTGATGATAAACAAATTGCTTATTCTTTAATCCCTGATAATCATAGGATTTTGAATCTGGAAATTTATAACTGCCATATTCTTTACTTATTATTGGTGACCAATAAGGACAAGCTGCCGCAACAGAGAATCTTCTTATATCCTCAAAGCCTTCAAAATCTTCTTCATTAACGAGAGGGTTATTTTTTATGTAAGCTCGGAGAAGTTCTTCATTTTCTTTTTTTATTGGAATGTCGCAAGGTAGTAATCTGTCGTCAGCATAGACTTGTGGATTGTAGAGACATTTATGGTTATTTCTTCCTGTTAGCGTTGTGATTTTTAATTTTTGTTTGTTTTCTTTTAATAAATATAACTTATTTGTGTAATCTTCTTGATACTGCTTTTGTAAATATTTTACTGGAACAACAATAGAGGCTTTTCCAAGTTCTTTAGCTATATTAAGAGCGATAACACTTTTTCCTGTGCCAGCCATCCCTTTGATGAAGATAATCTTATGGCCTTCTTTGATGGCTTTAATCACTTCGTTAACTACATCCTCCTGAGTTTTTCCATTAGAATATTTTAGAGGAGGAAGAAATTCATTTTTATTATTATAAAGAGACCAAGTCATAAAGTCTTAAGAATATGGGTTGTTTATAAAGATTTATAGACTAAATGATAAGTTTTATATTCTTTTTTATTTATCTAAAAATAGAGATGACAGAGAATAGTGAACACAGATGGCCTGAAAGAATAGTTATAGTGAGGCACGGACAATCTGAATTTAATGTTGCTAAGGATCTTTTAGAAGAAGGGTTAAAAGAGAGATTAGAAGCGTTAGTTAATGTGAGAAATGTTGATATTAAACTAACTGAAATTGGAATTTGGCAAGCTAAAGAAACCGGTAAATATTTAGCTGAGCAAGATTTCAAATTCGATATCTGTTATTCATCCCCTTATAAAAGAGCCTTGCAAACAGCTGAGAAAATAATCAATCAGTTTGATTATGAATTAAAGATATTCCAGGATAATAGGGTAAGAGAGAAAGAATTTGGAGTATTACATGGACTGACGGGTGAAGCTATTAGAGAACAGTTTCCTGAACATTATAGAGCTAGAAAAAGAGATGGAAAATATTGGCACAGATTATTGGGAGGAGAGAATTATCCCGATGTTGAATTCAGATTGCATAGCTTTTTAGGAACCTTAGTAAGAGATTGGCCTAGAAAGAATGTTTTGATTGCTGCCCATCAAGTTCCTTGTATATTGTTTAGGGCATTATTTGAGCATTTGAGAGAGGAAGAAGTATTAACTTTAGGAGATTATAATAATTGCGGGATTTCTGAATATATTATTGATGAGAGTAAATTGCCCAAGAACAGAATGAAATTAGTTGAATGGAATAAGGTTGTTTATTAAGATGAAATCGAATAAAGAGATAGAAAAAATCTTTCGAGAATTGCGTGAGGATGTTGATGAGCATATCTCCGTTAGAATTAAACTCTTGGTTGGTTTGCAACCCATTTATAATAAAAATGAGAAAAAGATTGAAATAAAACTAGCAGATAAATTATATTTTGGAATGCCGGAGCACCAATTAGATTGTTATTATCGAGGTTATAGTCTTTCTAGCGAAGATAGAATGATGTTATTATTTGCATCCAAAATGGGATATGATTTTTCTTTGACGGCTGGTCAAATAAAGGATTTTGAAATAGAATATTAGAATGAAATGGGGATACCCGGATTTGAACCGGGACCACAGCCTCCCGAAGGCTGGATCATTCCAAGTTAGACTATATCCCC
>CAYIFT010000071.1:0-4425 GCA_964362765.1 Candidatus Woesearchaeota archaeon
AAGATTAACCATAAATCGTTGTTCCAACAAACCTTTTCCCTCTTAATAAATTTTCTAGATTTCTTAAATTATGCCCTACAATAAAAGTCCTTATTCTATGCTTCATAATAATCTTAGCTCCTAGCTGATCGAGAACAAAATGCTGCCCAGGTTCATATTTCATCTTATTAGCAATCTTATAGAATTTTTTAAAGCTTGCATGCTTGATTAATCTTGCATTCCTGGATTTTCTTGGATCTTTATTGTATAATCCATTTACATTAGTTATATTGATGAATCTTGTTTTGAAATGATTAGCAATCTCTGCTGCTGTCGCATCTGAAGTATGCCCTTTCTCAAGCTTCAATACACCTAAAAATATAACCTTCTTTTTCCTTAATAAACCACTTATATCACCCATATTTTTTGGTAACTTTTGTGCAGCCAAACCTCGAAATACTCTTTCCATAAACCATGCATTTAAATTATTCACTTTTGCACCCGCACTGCTAATATCTCTAACGCCAAATCCAAGATTTTTAAGGCCTCGCATATATTTTCTGGCAATACCTCCTCCCCCAACTACGATCACAAATCTTCTGTCTCTAAACTTGGAAATAAGACCTCGAAAATTATTCAGAAATTTGTAATTAACCTCATCAGGAACAATTAAGCTTCCACCCAAGCTCAGCACCTCTATTTTCATATAATAAACGAAATATTTAGAATTTATATTACTTTCTAACTCTCATGTATTCTATATTTATCTGCTAATCTATTGTACATTTCATCTGATAAAGCGACTCTGCCTACAACTTGTTTTCCTCCAAAATTTCCTCCTACATTTAAGGTAACACGCTCTTTACCATCATAATCTAAAAAATAAGTAGCACCTTTTACTGTACAAACCCCTGATTTTTTTTCAGTTAATTTTTTAACAACAACCTCTAATACATTATTATCTATTCTAATAAAACCAAGTCTTCTATTTTCATTATTAGAACTTCCATCACGAAGGTCTGTTGCAGTATCAGTCATTTTTCATCAACTGTAAATAAATTACTATCCTTCACGTCCCAAAGCCCGATTCTTGCGCCAGCATCTAGCCAACCATGAGCATAATTTAGAGCAGCAAAAGCATCCACAATATCACCTTTCTCTTGGAAATGTTTTGCATCAGCTAAATACCTTTCAATCATATCAAGAAAATCAGCTCTTGTTCCATCATGAACATCTAAATTCTCAGGAGCACTTTTCGCTTTTTCAAGTGCAGTTCTAGTAACTTCAAAGTATTTTTCCAGTTTATCCTGGCTTACCTTATCGTCCATATAATAGATTAAAACTAAAATATTTATAAAGCTTTTCGTTTATAGAACCTATAGGACATATTAGTAAGCTTTTTATTTATAATCCTTACTTTACTACCATGGTCAAAAACATAATACTAGATACAAACTTTATATTGGACTGTATAAAATTCAAGATAGATATTAAATCAGAAATATCAAGAATCCTAGATGAAAATTTTATTTTATCCATCTTCACTGTCACAAAGAGAGAGCTTCATAATAAAAAGAATGAAAATCTAGCCCTGCAGCTCCTTGAGAAAATGAACGTTAATATCATAGACACTAGTTCACATAATGTGGACAGTGCTATCTTAAGTTTGGATAATAACAACACAATAGTCGCCACAGCTGACAAAAAGCTGAAAGAAAAGCTTAAAAATAGGAATATTCCAGTTTTAGTCATACGCGAGAAAAAGCACTTAAAGTTGATTTAAAAATGTTTTATGAGGTTTTAGTTAAAGGTCATATCCGAGTTCCACCAAAGATGTTTGGTGAGGATACAAAACAAGCTATTTTGAAGAGCGTTAATGAAAGATTTGAAAATTTCATCTCAAAGGAGCTTGGCATAGTCATCGGAGTAACTGAAGTATCTTCTGTCGGAGAAGGCATCATCATTCCCGGTGACGGAGCAGCATACTACGATACAAAATTCAAATTGCTTGCATTCAAGCCTGAGATGCAGGAAGTAGTTGTAGGCAAAGTAAATGAAATCAGCGATTTTGGTGCCTTCATTGACATAGGCCCTCTTGATGGCATGGTTCACATCTCTCAAACGATGGATGATTATGTTACATTTTCCAAAAGCAATGTACTAACAGGAAAGGAAACAAAAAGATCTTTAAAAGTAGGTGACATCTGTAAAGCAAGAATAATAGCTGTTAGCTACAAAGATATCGGAAACCCTAAGATAGGTTTGACAATGAGACAGCCTGGTCTTGGAAAAGAAGAATGGCTAAAAGAAGAAGGTAAAAAGATTGTAGTAAAAGAAGCTAAGGAAGAAAAAGTTAAAGAAAAATGAAAAAAGCATGTTCAGAATGCAGGATATTTGTTGAAGGCCCAACATGCCCTGTCTGTAAAGGAAATAAATTTAGTGAGAACTGGAAAGGCCGCATCTATATTGTAGACCCGAATAGATCTGAAGTGGCAAAAAATCTTAATCTAAAAGTAAAGGGAGAATATGCAGTCAAGGTCAAATAAAAATGTCAGAGATCCATATCATCAAAGAGCAGCAAAACCCGCTTCTGAAGAGAAGAGAAATTATTATGAGCTATCCTTATGCTAACAAGACCACACCTAAGAAAGAAGAGGCTGTTAAGGCTATTAGTTTGGCTTTGAAGACAGATGAAAAGCTAGTCTTTCTAAAGAAGATCGCACCCATTTTTGGTCAGCAGAGAGCTAAAGCATATGTTAATATTTATTCTGATGAAAACACTTTGAAAAAATTCGAAACTATCAACAAGAAACCTAAGAAAGCTAAGGAAGAGAAGCCTAAACAGGAGCAAAAGAAATAAAAAGGAGTAATGATATCTAAATGGCTAAGAAAAAGGTAAAAAACAAGAGGCCTAGCACAGTATGGAAAAAATACTCAGTAAAAGCAGGTAAACTTGAGAGAAAACCGACTTGTCCCAAGTGTGGCCCAGGAATGTTTTTGGCAGAGCACAAAGACAGGTTATACTGTGGCAAGTGTCATTATATTCAGATAATAAAAAAATGAGGTGAGGGAAATAATGGCAGATCCGATATCAGCAGAACCCAATAATTGGGAAGATGATATTATTCTAAAAATAACTATGCCCGGCAAATCATTGAGGGAATCTACTAAAATAAAACAGAAACAGGCTGACTTAAAAAATCAGAGAGTACAAGAAACAATGAAACAAGCAAAAGTTCAATCTGATGATATTGTGAATCCGAAACCTGAAGTCATACAACCCATACAAAACCAAGTATATAAACCTCAACAAAGTAAGGTTGAGGAATCTTCTC
Organism: Candidatus Woesearchaeota archaeon; assembly: GCA_964362765.1. Taxonomy (GTDB): domain Archaea; phylum Nanobdellota; class Nanobdellia; order SCGC-AAA011-G17; family UBA489; genus CAYIFT01. The sequence goes on from CAYIFT010000071.1 coordinate 3,315, forward strand.
AACAATCGCTATCAAATTTTTCTGAATCAGTAGAAGAATCAAGCGAGCAAGACTCAAATTTAGATGTTCAGCCACAAGAAATTCCACAGCAGCCAGATTTACCCAAATCAATACCTGTAGAAGATATGAATATTCAAGATGATTTATCTATTACACAATCAGAACCTGAACAAGTTGATGAAGCCCAGCAGATAGAAGGTATCGAGGCTCCTGAGGAAGTTTCTAATGAAGTTTCTGAAGAAGCGCAGATTGATTCACAAGAGGCATACCAAGAAGAACTTGATTCAGCTCAGGAGATTGAAGAAGAACCAATTCAAGAATCTGTTCAGGAAATTAATGCAAAAAAATCAGAAGAAAAGATCAAGATTATGACAATTGAACCTGAAAAAGAGATAACAGTTAAAAATTTACCAGCCCACCTATCAGAGTCTATAGATATTAAAAAGATAGAAGGCTTTGCAAATAGATTAATCGGCTCTGATTTGGCATATCGAAATTTTAAGAGAAGATGAAGTACAAATTAGCAATTATATTATTAATTATTATTTTTATTAATTCTTGTAAACTTACTGGTCTGTTTGTAAAAGATGAGCCTGCAAAAAAGTATACAATAAAAGAAGAACAACTTTCTGAACCGCAAGAACAAACCAACACTAATCAAGCCTCTGCTTCTGAAAACATAAAACCAAAGGATTGCAATCAAACTATCAAAGAACTGGCTGATGGGCGTGAAGATATCCAGATACAGTTGTTAGAACTTGAAACTAAGAAGAGAAAGCTAGCTGGTGAAGTAAATTATTATAAAGATTCAGTATATGGTCAAGAGAAATACAGTCAAAAACTAGCAGAGCTAGAACAGGCATCTGATGAATACAAAGAAGTGAACAAAAGGCTCGAAGATCAGGAAAATGCAATCAAACTACTGTCTAAAAAGTGTGATATAAAGGTAAGGCTTTTTAGAAATTAATTTGGTTTTCAAACTAGTGTTAACAAAACCCTGGGAGATCCTCGCTTGCGCTTGGACCTCCTGGGGAAAAAGAGGTGATACTATAAAGTATATATTAAGTTATATATAAACCTTTCGGTTGTAACCATTATAAAATAGTTACAG
>CAYIFT010000072.1:0-4127 GCA_964362765.1 Candidatus Woesearchaeota archaeon
AATTGTAAAAGAAGAAGAATAAATTCTCAACGCCCTGAAAATAATTTTGGCTAATCGGTCATATACGCATCTATGTAAATTCCTCATTCTTAAGCCCTGTGGTATTAAAATTTTCATTCTCATAACCTAATTTTTCGTCTCTTCTATCGAGTTGTAAATTATTAAAGTTCAAATTATCCAATGGGCTTACCACATTAATCATCTTTGGAGAAGCCATACGTAAATAAATCATAGTTGTTTCTGGGCTATTATGTCCCAATAAAGATTGTACAGAAGCAACATCATAACCATTCTCGATTAAATGAGTAGCATACGAATGCCTAAGTGTATGACAATAGACATTCTTAGAAATTTTAGCTTCTTTGGCTGTTTTTTTAACTATTACTTGCGCCGTCCTCTGACTTATATGACCGTTATAACTAGAAAATAACCAAGAGTCTAAAGTAATCCCCTCTTTTTGGATATAATCCTGAAGTTCTTTTTTTATTTTCTTTGCTATAATAAATAATCTGTCTTTATTGCCTTTGCCTTTCCTCACCCAACCATGATTAATTTCAAATTCAAAATCTTTAACTTTCAAATGTACCAACTCACTTACTCTTAAACCTGCAGAATACATTAACTTAATCATCAATTGATGCTTATTATTCGTAATTGTTTTTATCAATTTAATAGTTTCATCTTTGCTTAATACCTCGGGTAATTTTTTGGGGGTTTTTGAGTATTTGATATGGTAAAAGCTTCTTGATCTATGCAGTACTTCTTCCATCATAAATTTTAAAGCTTGTAAATTAATATTTATTGTACTCCCGGACAAATCTTTTTGACTTAATCTATCAAGGTAATCAATAACGTCTTCTCTGTTTATTTTCTTTGGTTCTTTATGACATTTACTCATAAATTTTCTTAAACAATAAACATAAGTTTTAATCGTTCTACTACCGTATTTTCTCCTAAGCATTTCTTTTTTCATTAATTCAATTACATCCATTTTATCCTCTTTTTTATAAAAAATAAAATTTAAAAAATAAAAATTTTTCACTCAATATCTCTTATTCCTTCTTCTGCTATTCTAAATATCGCCTCACTTTCAGCTAAATGAGGTGCATCCACAATCTTTGCAACCCTGCTTCCTTTCTTACCCTTCCTCATATATATTCTTACATTTGAGGCATGAGCTAATACGTGCCCACCAACCGCAGCTGTAGGATCCCCAAAAAATACATCTGGCCTTGCCATAACCTGATTCGTTACATAAACAGCCAGGTTATAAGTATCAGCCAATTTTAATAAGTCGTGAACATGTCTATTCAACTTCTGTTGCCTATCGGCCAACATCCCGCGCCCCGAGAATTCACTACGAAAATGACTCATTAAAGAATCAACAACTACTAACCTTATCGGAAGATTCTCTTTTTGAATCAACTCTTCTATTTTTTGTACTATTAGCATTTGATGATCACTGTTAAACGCTCGTATGAATTTTACATTGTTTAAAACTTGTACTGAATCTAAACCCAGTGCCTCTGCCATTTGTTTTATCCTTTCTGGTCTTGCGGTCCCTTCTGTGTCCAAATAAATCACAATTCCTTCAGCCCCTCCTTTCTCCTTAGGCAATTGTGTTGTAACTGCTAATTGATGTCCTAACTGTGTATTATGCAAAACAGTTGGCATCTCCCCTCCGATAAAATTATGGCCTTCTGGCACAATAAAATCATAGATATAGTCATTATAATCTTGCTCTTCTATTGATACTATTTCATCCCAATTAAATGAAATTATACCCGCTATATTCTCCATAAAGTCTACATTTGCAATCCTTCTTCTTTTCAATTCAGTGATAAGAACAGGTTTTATTTTTAGGATAGTATCTTTCCGCTTCGGTATTCCTCTTTGTGTATAGTTCGCAAAACATGAACCACTCAGCTTAAGTTCATCTTTAAACATATTGAATGCAAAGGGTAATAATTTATGCAGTCTTAAGAATTGATCTTTTTTCAGATTTTCAAGATTGCTAGCCAGATCTATTGCTTCATCTAAATAATTTAAATTATTATTTAGCAAGCTCATTAATTTAAGCATGGTCTGAATATTCATTGATTTTTTAACATATCCAGGATTCATTATATAAGTATAAAGTATCCTTGGATTAAAATTTCTTTTACCAAATATTTTTCTTGTGTTCCCGCGATTTCCCCCAATGGTTTCCTTATACATTCTCTTAATGTATCTAATTATATCACCCTTATAGCCATATTTGCTATTCTTATGCAAGTACTCTACCTTTTTAATTTTAAAAGGTATTCTATTGAAAATCTCCCTATATTCGCCACCGATGTTTAGATCATGATAGTAAGTCTTATATTTTTTATTATAATCTCTAGTCAAAGTTGTTGGGATGCCGATCAATAAAAATAAGTAACTCAATTCAACTGCAAGCCGATTACTTTTAGTTGTCATACTAATCCCATATTTCGATAAGCAACCATCCCCGTCTAGGTATCCAGCTATAAAATGTCTTATTAATTCTGTTGATGAAGATAGTATAGTCTCTGGAATAAACTTACTTTCAGAGTTAGTCTCGAATAAATCTTTACATAAAAGTCTTTCCGTTGTTTTATGTCTTAAGCCCATATGATAACAAGGCACCCCTGTATTTTTATTAACCTTAACCCCTATCCTAGCCCTATAATTATCTTTCCTAAGTAAATAATCTAAAATCCAATCTTTTATCAACTCAGAACTATTGGACAGAGAATAATTTGAACCTTCAGCTACGTACAAGCCTAGTAAATAGGCATCATCTTCGTCTAGGTCATAATTATTATTAATATCATTTTCTATTAGATAAGGAGTAGCGATCAAATCTCCCTTGACTAATGCCCCCGCTGGTTTCCATTTGAGTCCATCCTTAAATGTTAAAAGTCGATGTGGTTTTGTTATTTTAATAGTTCTGCCTCTAACTGTCTTAACAATCATAATCCTATTAGCATACATCTTAAATATCGCCTCTGCCCTAACCCTCCTTATACCATTTTTAGTTAAGCCCATAACAGAAATAGTAGGTGTTTTTAAAACGTATCCATCTTCATAGTTTTCCTCTTTATTGAAAAGCTTATATTTATTGTAGATTTGTTCTATAGTGTCGATATGTACACTATCTGGATTAAAATAAAAAACAGGAGTATCATTACTAATGCATTTCGAACTTCCAAATTCACCGTATACTTCAGTCATGGCATTTGTCTCTACGCCTCCGCCCAATACTCCATCAAGCGCCTTACTACATGTTGTAATCTTAGTAATATTTTTTCTTTTTTCTAATAGCTCAACACCAGAAATAAATCCCATATCTAACTTATTCCTAGCTGTATTAATGATTTTTCTAGCAACTGCTTCTCCAACACCAGCAGCCTCAACTAACTCTCCTGGACTAGCAACAGCCAAGCTCATCAAATTGCCATAGCCAGCCTCTCTCAATTTTTCAGCCGTAGCAGCACCTACTCCCGGTAATTCCTCAATAGAAATTTCTTTTTTCTCAACATTAACAACTTTGTCTGCTTCTTTATTCATCGCTATCACCTTCCACTTCTTTTTCTTGTTCTCTAGCTTCAAAATACAAAAAATCCTGCAACTTATCCAAAATTATTCTCATCTTTGGTATGTCATTCAATCTAATATTGTTAATCACTTCGCTTCTCCATACCCCTTCATCTTTCTTTTTATAGCTTCTGCTCAAAGTAACAGTCTTGTATTGTATTTCAACCCCGTTCATTGTCTTCTTATTGTCCCAAACTACGCCTTCCCAGTTTGAGATCCTAAATTTTTTTATTGGCTGATTTGCCATTTTAATACCTCCGTTCCTTTCAGGTTTTATTTCAATAGCCTAGAAAAAGCCCCATCAACATAAAAGCCATCTTTTCGGACTATTTCATTGGCCTTACAACCTATAAAAGAAAGCTTATTTATAAAGGCTGCGCGTGTTTGTCATATAACATGTGGCTACAAAATATACATTAAACAGTATATTTCAACCATAATTCCTTCTGGCTGTATTCTCCTTCTCCTCTTCATCTTCGTCATCACTATCACTCAATGCAGCTATTGCAGCAATTCCGCCTCCAATT
>CAYIFT010000073.1:0-4053 GCA_964362765.1 Candidatus Woesearchaeota archaeon
TTAAGAGCAGGTTAGATACGATACAAGCTGTTATTTTAAATATAAAATTGAAGTACCTGGATGAATGGAATAATCTAAGAAGAAAGCATGCAGAATTATATAATTCATTATTAAAAAGTGTTGTTGAGACACAAGAAGAAATGCCTTATGCCTAGCACGTTTATCATCTTTATCAGATCAGAACAAATAAACGAGATGAGCTTCAAAAATATTTGGCAGATCAAGGAATATCTACAGTAATACATTACCCAATACCAATACATTTGCAAGAAGCTTATAAAAATTTAGGGCATAAAGAAGGAGATTTTCCTGTAACAGAGAGATTGGCAAAAAGAATATTATCATTACCAATGTTTCCAGAGTTGACTGAGGAAGAAATAAGATACGTTTGTGATAGTGTGAAATCTTTTTTAAAGGACTAACTGCCTATACCAATTAATGTTATTCCTAAAATAATTGTGAATACACCAAGCCATCTTGTTTTACTCATCTTTTCATTCAAGAATTTTACCGAGAATAAACAAACGAATACATAAGCCATTGAAACCATAGGATAAATTACAGATAATTCACCTGTTTTGAGGGCTACGATGTAAATTAATGTGGCAATGCCATACAGAAATACACCAAAGAGAATGTTATAATTTTGGAGAAAAGCTTTCAAATTAAAAGTAAATCTAACTGCGCCTTTCTTCAATTGAATAGCTCCATAAGATCCTATTAAATTTGCTATTACAAGCAATAATATTGTGGTCAGACTTATTGCCATGTTAACTACTCCTTCCTATTAATGCTACTCCTAATACTATGATGAATATTCCTGAAATTTTTAATATATTCATTGATTCTCTTAAAAATATATAAGATAAGATTGCTACCCATATGAAACTTGTTCCTATAATCGGATAAACCATAGATAAATCGACCCTTCTTAGCACACCAATAAATAAGACAGCCGCCAAACCGTATACAAGTATCCCTGAAATAAGTTCGAAGCTAAATATTGTTAGCAGGTTTTGGAATGATAGTTTATTTGCACCATACTTAATTAAAAGTTGACCTAATGATGTTAAGAAAGTGCATAATATAACAATAATTATTGCTTTAGTTTTATCCATAGGCAGATATCTTTTGAAGTATATTTAAAAAGCTTTTGAATTACACTATTATGAATTCTGTTTTAAGTTGTTTCAAGGATGTTAACGTTTTTATTTTGTTTACCCCCTTTTTAGATAATACCCTTTTAATTAAGTTATAATATTCATCCTGATCTTTTGTTCTTATTTTTAATATTAATTCCCAGTCTCCAGTGCAGATATCTATACTTTCGATTTCAGGGTGCACTGCTAATTCTCGAGCAATATTTTCTGGATTTACATATTCGGTAGGAGCTAAGTTAATCAAAGCAAAACAACAGAAACCTTCATTTATTTTTTTATAATCGAACACTGCTTTATATACCTTAATTATCTGTTCTTTTTCTAATTTTTTGATATTATAATGGATTGTGGTGGAAGGCTCTCCTAATTTTTTGGCTATTTTAGATATTTGTGGTGTACAATAACCTTCCCTGAATAACCTAATCAGCTTTGATATGATATCTTTCATTCTTTTGAATTATATTCAGTTTTATATAAACTTTTTGGTTAATATTCGAATATTTTACAGTTAAAGTTATATAGTTTTGGTAAAATAGCAAGTTAAAATGAGCTTCCTTGAGGAAATGGTATCTGTGGTAAAAGCCCATGGGGCTATAAATAACGATTTTCTCTCGAGATTTGCTAGAGGATGTATAAGTGGAAAAGAATTTGAGCGATTTGCTGTTGAGTTTTATCATTTTTCAAGGCATTTTCCATTGGTTCTTTGCTATTTACTAATAAATACCTCTGATGAAGATGAAGCAGCTAATCTGACTAAAATTTTAGTTTCTGAACTAGGTGATGGTAATTCCAAAAAAAGGCACGAACTTCTTTATAGAGATTTTTTAAGATCTTTAAATATTGAACCAAGGGATATAATTTGTAAACCAATGCTAAATACGACGAGAGATTGGATTGAAACACAATTAGGTTTATATAGCGGTAAGGATCATTTTGCTGGTCTTGGCGCGTCTTTTGGGTTAGAGAATATGGCTATTCCCATGTGGGATCAACTTATACCTGGATTAAAAAAATATAAAGAAAAGTGGTTTCATAATATGGATCTGACTTATTTTACTTTTCATAGGGAATTGGAAGATCAACATGAAGATATGATGAGAAATACATTGTCTATTTACGAAGGAAATGTTTTAATCCAAGAATCATTTAAGAATGGAATAAAAAGAGTTCTTGATGATGAAGAAAAATTTTGGTTAGGGTTAAAATGTTAATTATTTTTTCTTACGTTGTATGGGGAATTTACCTTGTATGATAAAATAAGCAATAACTATTATAATTAAAAGTATAAGTATTGTAGACAATAAAGGTAATCTTGATGATCTAAATATTTCTTTATCGGGTTGAGATGGGGGTGCTACTTTAGATTTCTCTATTGGAGGTGTAGTTGTTGGTGTTGATATGGCTTCTAACGTTAAATCAGCCCATTTCTTAGCAAATAATTTATGGAAAGTAACTTTTAAGTCATTAATCCCGTCATTATCTACATCGACTAAAGCTGATTCACCTTTATTAATTGTAATTTCAATAGGTGTAGAAGTTATTCTTAAAGTTAATTTGTCTTTTGTAACACCTAAGACCATTACTTTATGATCAACTTTCTTTAGAGCTATAACTACAGTCGCTCCTTTTGCGAGTAGCCTACTAATTCCTTGTGGAGGCAAGGCACCAATCTTAGAGATAACACCTGTATTAACTTTTACTTTGCCCACAGGAGCAGCAAAGCCAGGTATTGCAAATCCACTTGTAGACGTTTCTACTTTGGGTTCAATTTCGAATGTAGTATTTACTGTTCTGTTTAGATTACCAGCTTTATCTTTAACCTCACATTTAGTAACATAAGTTCCAATTTCTTGTGTTTCGATGAAGTCGAAATCGAATGATCCAGAGCTTTCTGCGCTGCTATTGATTATTGCTGAGAACGAACTTAAACCGGGCTTTATCATGAATAGCTCTGTCTGGGTAACTCCGACAGTTCCATCGCTTCTATTACATGCTATAACAACTGTATCGCCAAATCCAAATTTAGATTTAACATTACTGTCAGTATCTTTTGTTTGTAAATTTAATGTAGGCGGAGTTGTATCTACTCTTAATGTTCGATTTGATGAGAAGTTTACATTTATGGCGCTATCTGTACATCTGACATTCCAGGTATGGTTTCCATCAGGTATATTATTATAATAAAGCGGAGCACTTCCATTCGATACTAAAGTGGATGAATTAATTACTGCACCGCCTGATGAGTTAGTTAGGTCAAGAGTTAGATTACATGATTCTAGTGTTGTAAATGATAAGCTTATTGGTGTGAAGTTAAATACATTTTGTGTGGAATTAGAAATATTTTCATCTGGGGGCGCGTTAAGGAAGATTCTTGGCAATGATGTCGAAATTGTAAATGTTCTAGTTTCTGATGTATTTGTATTATTTACAGCATCTCTACAAGTGATATTCCAGAGATGTTTTCCTTCTGCGAAGGCTACTGAGGTGGCAGTTACTGTATTATTTGGTGACTCTATATTTGTGGTATTTAAAGTGCCATCAACTCTTAAATCGCATCTCATCGTTGGAGAAAATAAATCTACTGCTGTCCAATTGAATGTAATATTTGTTGCTGTTGTATTTAACCCTTCTGATATGTTGTTAAGGGCTATTGTTCTTGGTGCAGTATTATCAATAGTTAAATTATGTATTGCTGGAGTAAAATTACTTTCTATACTGGCTGTTGATATATTAATCGAGTTATTGTTTATCTGCAACGTTATATTGTATACACCATCACCAAATTGCGCAGTATTGTTTGAGGTTGCGTAAAAGCTTTGATTAATTGAAGTATTTATAGCTAGAATAATCATAGAGGTACTATTAAAAATTACAAATGTGACGTTTGCAATAT
>CAYIFT010000074.1:0-4014 GCA_964362765.1 Candidatus Woesearchaeota archaeon
TTGAAAGTTCAGGTCATCTTAAAAATTTCAATGATCCTTTAACAAAATGCAAAAAGTGTAATTTCAAATTCAGAGCAGATCACTTAATTGAAGACGAATTAAATGTAAGCGTAGAAGGTTTAATTGCAGAAGCAATGGACAAATTAATTGAAGACAATAAATTAAGATGTCCAAGATGTGGTGGTGAATTAGATAAAGTAAAATGGTTCAACATGATGTTTGATGTCAAAGTTGGAGCTACAGGAGAAGAAACAGGTTACTTAAGTCCTGAGACAGCACAAAATCCTTACTTATCTTTCAAAAGACAATTCTTTGCACTAAGAGAGAAATTACCTATGGGTTTAGCTATGATAGGTAGAGCATTTAGAAATGAAGTCTCTCCAAGACAAGGATTCTTTAGACTAAGAGAATTTACACAAGCAGAACTTCAAATCTTTTTTAATCCAGATGATATTGATAAATGCGAAAATTGGAATGAGGTTAAAAATTATAAATTAATTTTATTCTTGCATAAAGACAGAAAATCAAATAAAGTTACAGAAGTAACATGCGATGAAGCAAATAAAAAATTACAACTGCCTAAATTCTATGTTTATCATCTTGCTAAAATGCAGCAGTTTTATTTGAATTCTCTGAAAATTCCAAAAGATAAATTTAGATTTAAAGAATTAAGCCAAGAAGAAAGAGCATTTTACAATAAAATACATTTCGATGTAGAATTAAAGTTCGATACCTTAAATGGTTTCAAGGAGGTTTCTGGCCTGCATTTTAGGGGCACACATGACTTAACACAACATCAGAAAGGATCTGGCGAGAATCTAGAAGTTAATATTAATGGCAAAAAGGTACTGCTTAACATAATTGAAATCTCTTTCGGCATAGATAGAAATATCTGGGCTTTAATGGACATCTTTTTCAAAGAAGAAAAAGAAAGGACTTTATTTTTATTTCCAAATAAACTAGTACCGATAGATGTTGCTGTATTTCCATTAGTAAATAAAGATGGATTACCTGAAAAGACCGAAGGTGTTTACAGTATAGTTAGAAAAGATTTCAATGCATTCTTTGATTCGAAGGGAAGTATTGGAAAAATGTATAGAAGAATGGATGAGGCTGGGTGCCCTTATATGATTACAATAGATCATCAAACATTAAAAGACGACACAATTACGGTCCGAAATATCGTTGATATGAAACAAAGAAGAGTAAAAATAAAAGAATTAAATGATGCTCTAAAGAGGTTACTCAATGATGAGATAAAGTTTGGTGACATGGGATTGCCGTTCAAGTAACCTCTTCAAGCAATTCTTCTTCAGAGTTCTCTTTTAAGTCTATCTTTCGAATCATTTTAGTTATTCTTTTTAGACAGTCATCAGTGATTATTGGCGAAATAGCATCCAAGATAATCCTGGAAGCAGTTTTTCTACCATCAACAAATCCGCTTTTGTATGCGTTTTCTTCTAGGTCTAGTATCTTATTCTTAAGGTAGACTTCTACATTATCTTCAATCTGCATTTTTATCATCCTCCTTTTATTCTTAGTCTGCTGACCTATACTACGAATATTATATAAAATATTCCGCCAGTGATCATAGCCAGCAAAGCTATTGTAAAATAGACAACTTTCTTTATTTTTTCTGTGTACATTATCTGTTCATATTCTTCGGCATTCATTTTATCCACCTCCAAGGTGTTTTGATAAGGAATAAGGTAATTACGTCATATAATAATGTTATTAGGAAAATTTCATTCTTTACCGAAAATTTTATATAATGGATCAGCCAATTATAGGCATATGATTGTAAAAGGAAGAGTTCAGGAAAGGGAACATAATTTAGTGAAACTGGATGTAAAAGACAAGAAGATAATCTCTTTATTAAGTAATAACTCCAGAATGCCTTTATCTGAGGTAGCAAAGAAGGTTATGCTTTCAAGGGATTCTATAAGCTATAGAATAAAGAGATTACAGGAAAACAAGGTTGTTTTAAGATTATTTCCATTAATAAATTACAAGCATTTCGGATACAACATCTTTCATGTTTTCATTATTGCTGATGAAACTAACAAGAAAGAGCATGATGGATTAATAAGTGATTTATACAATCATCCCAATATTATTTCTTTGATGGAGTATAATGACAGATGGGATTTCCATGTTTCTTTAATTGCAAAGAATATAAGAGATTATGACAGAATTATGACTGAAATAACATCAAAATATAAAAATGTGATTGTAGAGAAGGATATTTCCGAAGTAATAAGAACTTATAAGATGTCATTTACACCTTATGATAGTAATTTAAAGATAAATCCAAATATTTTTGAGCATAAGGGTAAAACTGATCTGGATGAGCATGATATGGATATATTGAAGATTCTTACGCAAGATGCAAGGCAGAGTACTTATGAGATAGGGCAAAAAATCGGATTGAATCCTGATACTGTTGGGTATAGAATCAAGAAGATGATAGCTAATGGACCTTTGATGAATTTTACTGCATTAAATAATTTTACTGCAATGGGTTATCATTGGTATACTTTTGTTGTCCAGATGAAGACTTTTGATCACAAACATGAGCTTAAATTCCAGGCTTTTATCAAGGATAATCCACACATAATTAGAGCTGTTAAAACCTTAGGTGTGTGGGATGTAATGTTATATGTAATCGTAAACAATATTACTGAATTCCATATGCTAATGAAAGATATTAAGAGGGAGTTTTATGACATTATAAAGCATTATGAATCTTGGAATGCTTATGAGGAGCATTTCTATAATCCCATACCCAGTGCAATTTATAATAAGAATTAGATTTTGCTTTCTATCTTAATAAGAATTTTTTCTATTTTTAAAAATCTTTCATCCATTTTATTAAATTTTTCTTCGAATTTATCAAGCGTTTCTTCTATTTTATCCAACCTATGATCGACACTAATTAAATGTTGATCTATTCTTCCAATCCTGCATGTAATAAAGAACATGTAAGACAAAATAGAGCCGAAACCAATGTATAAAAGTTGCAATTCTGTTGGACTGCTACCAAATAGTTTTAGTAAGATTTGAATAATAAAGATTGTGGCTAGTATGGCAAATATAACTTGTATTATAACTTCAATAATATCAACTTTTTTCTCTTTTATCATTTTAGAAGAATCCTACTTTTAGCACTATATAAATTAATAATAATATGAACATCACAATTAGCAGCCAATCAACTTTTGATACCCATTGACCTTTTTTCATATAGATAAAACGTATTTAATTCTTTATAAGGTTTGCTTAAATATTTTTTGTAAATTTTTAATAAATACCTAAATCTTTCCGATTATACTAGAATATTGATAAAAATAAACTTGGATTTGTGAAATCCTTTCGGCTATAATATAAAACAATTAAATTAATAAAGATAGATTAAGAAATCTTCTTCTGATGGGGCAGTAGATCAGCCTGGTAGTTAAAACTGGGAAATAGATCGCATCCTTGGCATGGATGAGGCCTCGGGAATCTTGAACAAGAGTTTAAGATCGAGAATTCAAATCCCGACTGCTCCATATTAAATATGGGCGGATAATTCAGTGGTAGAATACTCCGTTCGCATCGGAGAAGCCGTGGGTTCAATCCCCACTCCGTCCAGAAAAGTAAAATGAAAATAAAGATTAGATTTGCAAATAAGAATGATATTAATAAAATATTTAATTTAGGTAAAGGTACTTCGGAATTTGCAGTTAGTAAATATATAAAATTTTATGAAAAGAGTGAGATTAAACAATGGATTAAAGAAAGAAGAAATAATATAATAATTTTAGCAGAACAAAATTCTAATATTATAGGATTTATGTATTGTAATATTATGTCAAATCATTGGGCTATGATAGATAATTTTTATATATTGTCAAAGTTTAGAAATAAAGGATTTAAAGAGCATAGCAATTATATTTGGGTAGATAAATTGACTTAATATGAAAAAGATAAAATTAATTTGTTTTGATGTTGGTGGGACGTTAGTTTATCATA
>CAYIFT010000075.1:0-3772 GCA_964362765.1 Candidatus Woesearchaeota archaeon
ATGTAACATACTCTCTCTTTCATAATATTTACAAAATAAATCATATAATATAACTAACTTATCATAAGAGTCTTTATATATCTCTGATTCATTTCAAGAATAAGGGGGTTTCATAGTGACTGGATTTAGAGACAAGAACTTAGAATTATTGATAAAAGAGACCAGAAGTTCTACAGATGAACAACTCTCAGCTTCTATTGGTTATATTCCAGAAGAATTTGAACCCTCTAAAGTAGACTTATTAAGGAAATTATTCTCTAATCTCGATAAGCCAATATTTTTCTTCCCATATATAGGGATTTTATCAGGTGCTATTGGTTCTATGAGTAGCAGAGCTATTGGTTCTTTAAGAAAAATCACATCTAATCTGATGGATAAAAACGAAACTTTTTCTACCGGATTAAGAGAACTAAATATCCCAGATTTGATAAATCTTCTAGGTGAGAATTTCTTTTCCCGTGTTTTTTCAGGATATGGGGACGATTCAATTGCTCAAATGGTTCCAGCAGCACTTGTAGCAGAGAATGTATCAATGTTTCAAGCTATGCGATTCTTGCATCACAGAACTTTGGCTGGAATAGAAAAGTCTACTAGATATAGGAGATATGATAAAAGAGGGTCTGACGGAAATTATCTCTATATTGTTGATAATCTCATCAAAGCAGCAGGATTAGAAGGTCATTTTCGAGCAACCATAGATAAAGCTTTTGACATATACTCAAGCTTATGCGATCAAAAGGAAGGAAAGGGCAAATTAGTGATCGAAGGTATTAAAGAAAAGATATTGCCTTTCGGTGTCTTTAGAGAGGAGGTTAGGAAAGCTCTTGGAAATAAAAGTGATAGACAAGCTGATGATTCAGAACTTCTTGAGGCATATGATAAAACAATCAGAGCAATGCACCTAGATACAATAAGGCATGCTCTTCCACTAGCAACTTCTACATTGCTCGCCTTGGAAGTAAACTCACAAAATATACGTGATATTATGTTTGCAGGATATTCCACTCCAACTGCAGAATCTGTAGCTGTAACAGAACTTTTAAGAAGAGAAGCAGCAAAGTACGCAGGCCCTCTTATTGCTGATGTTGATCCAGGATCACCAGATGAAAAAATTCGTAGCCGAACTCTGGACGCAATTTTATACAAACACAACACTGGTTTTTTAGGAAGAGATATTAAATACAGAATCGATAGAAGTAATTTATATTATAGTGAAGGAGAAGAAAAAGGCTTTGGTTTATACCGAATTCAACATTGTCACGGATTTGTAAGAGTAATCGATGATTTATTCGGATTTGAAGTGGAAGTTTCAACAAAAGACACCATTGATGATCTTGTTGCAGCAATTATAGCAGAAAGAAATCCAGGAATGTCTTTTGCAGATGCCTACAATTATGTTCATCGATTAAAGGAAATGAAGGATGATAGAGGGTCACCTTATAGAATTGAAGATCCAGAAATTTTATCGCTTGAACAAAAAAGAAAATTGATTCTTGAATATGCTGGTATTTCTAATGGATTAAGAACAAACAGGAGACATAAGCCAGGAAGAGCATTTGAGAATGTTTATTTTAATATCTCTATCAAGATGCCTATTGGTGAAATAAGAGATATAAGAAGACACAGAATACTAACAAATTTTGATCCAGGATACTTCACCCATGAACTCGATTTCTTTATTTCACCAGTACTAAAAGAGATTGGATTGGAGAATGAATTACTCTCTAAATATAATGAACTAGCTAAGCTGAATGACGTAATTGCAGAAAAGACAAACCCGATAGTGGCATCAACTGCTCTCCCTCTAGCGACAAACGAACGTATGAATCTTAAGATTAATTTCAGAGAACTTCACCATATACTAGAATTAAGAACGCAGCCAGGCGCCCATATCAATTACAAGAGAGTCTGCCAGATGACAGCTTGTGGCATTAATCAATATTTAAACGGAATAGGAAAAGACACCATCAAATTCCTTGACGCCTCCACAGAAATAGATTATGGAAGAGCGATTCAAGAGTTTAGAACAATGAGGAAATTAGCTCAAAAATGATACCAAAATACCCTGGAAAATTAATAACATTCGAAGGTATAGACGGCTGTGGTAAAACAACACAAGCAGAATTACTTGAAAATTTCTTAAGAGAAAAAGGTTATGATGTCTTAAGATCAAGAGAGCCAGGTGGGGATCCTTACTCAGAATTACTAAGAAAAGTATTAAAGTTTGAGGATGAAAGAGATCAGATAACAGGTGTAGAAGGTACAAAGATTTCAAAAAGAGCAGAACTTTTCTCGTTTTTAGCAGCAAGAGCAAATTATATTGATTACATTCTTAAGCCAGCATTGGAAACAGAAAACAAGATAGTTATTTCAGATAGATTCATTGATTCTACAGACGCCTATCAGGGTTATGGTAATCGTCATAATCTTCGGTTAATAACAATTGCAAATAGATATGCGACTGAAGGATTAAGACCAGATATAACTTTTCTTATTGACATAGATCCAAAGGCAGGTTTGGATAATTCAATAGACAAAAAAGGTGTTTTTGAACTGCGCGGACCTTCATACATAAAGGATGTGAGAAATGGTTATCTAAAACTTCAAAGATTAGACCCCCAAAGAATTAAGCTTATCCCATATCTTCCAGGTAACCCTGAAAAGATGCATGAGCTTATCAGAGAATATGCAATAGATGCTCTATCTACAATTAAGGACTTCAGGTTTTATTTTGCAGTAAAGATATTCGGAAAATCCCTTGAAGATCCCACAAGAAAAAGTGCAAAAAGAATAGTATCTTCTTTAAAGAATTTTGGTAGAGTCTTAAGCGAACAATTTACAAGGGATGATGCTTACGAATATGATAGCAGAGAAGAGAAGCTAGGTGTTAATGTCTTCGAAAGGGATATGGCATGGGTTGAACAGTCAGATGCATTCTGCTGCGATTATGGTAAAAGCCCAAGTACAGGTATTGGTAGAGAAATGCAATATGCGCATGATTTAGGAATGCCAAGAATATGCTTTTATAATGAAGAAATTGTGAAACATCCAGATGATTTCTCAAGAACATTAACACATGATAAAGAACTGATGTTTGTACCATATAATCTTAATAGCCTTGAAGATAAAGTAGAATCAATTATCGAAAAAATCTTAAAATCCTAATTTCTATTTAATTGTTTCCTTTCTTTATTAATGAATCTTCTAACCACAGGTATTGATTTTGGAAACTCCAATCCCCTCTGGAATAAATTTTTATCAACCTTCTTTGCCTCAAATTTCTCAACTAAATATCTTTCAGCCTTCTCCACATCGAAATCTTTACAAGAAAATATATCAATAAATACATGTTCCTGCTCAGAAAAAGTATGAACTGTAATATGGGATGTAGTAATCAAAACAAATCCACTTATACCTCCTTTGTCAAAAGTTCCCTCGCTGCCTTCATAAAATACAACATGAGGAGGAGAAATCTTTTTCATTCCAATAAAATCTGGCAGTTCATGAAGTATATTGTAGATAAATTTAAGATCAGAAATCTTTTTCCTATTGCAGTAGTAGAGGTCTAGAGTTAGATGTGGACCAAACCCGACTTCAAAACTTTCTTCCATTTATATCCGCAAACTCCTCGAATACAATGAAATAATAAATTTCTATTTTTAAATCTTTCTATTTCATAGAGAAAGAATTATAAAAGCCGTTTTCATTTTTTAGTCGTTATGAAAGAAGTCAAGCACATCTCGATCAAGGATAAGATGACAGTCAACGAACT
>CAYIFT010000076.1:0-3725 GCA_964362765.1 Candidatus Woesearchaeota archaeon
TTAATACTTTCCTGTAGCTTTTAAATTCTCTATGTATCTTTCAGCTTCAATAGCAGTTTGGCATCCAGTTCCTGCAGATGTAACAGCTTGTTTAAATATTCGATCTTGTACATCGCCCGCAGCGAAAACTCCAGGCACATTTGTTCTCATTAATTTGTCTGTTATAATATAACCTTCATCATCTAAATTAATTTTTCCTTTAAATATTATCGTATTTGGAATATGCCCAACAGCCAAAAACATTCCATCGCATTTTATAGTATCTTCTTTATCTGTAACCAAAT
This sequence comes from Candidatus Woesearchaeota archaeon, assembly GCA_964362765.1. GTDB lineage: Archaea > Nanobdellota > Nanobdellia > SCGC-AAA011-G17 > UBA489 > CAYIFT01. The sequence continues at coordinate 285 of CAYIFT010000076.1, forward strand.
TCTTAATCTTTACACCAGTTACAAATTTCCCATCACCTAAAACTTCAGTTACTGTTGTGTTCAAAATTATTTGAACCTTGTCTTTTAATTTTAATACTCTATCCTGCATTATTTTACTTGCTTTAAACTGATCTCTCCTATGAATAAGATAAATTTTACTTGCAAATTTATACAAAGCTAAAGTTTCTTCCATTGCAGAATCTCCTCCGCCAACTACAACCACAACTTTATTTCGGTATAAAGCTGAGTCGCAAATCGCACAGGTCGATACACCACGACCAAAATATTTATCTTCTCCAAGAATTCCTAATTTTCTAGCAGAAGCACCTGTAGAAATTATTACTGTCCTAGATTTAAATTTCTTCTTTCCAACACCAATTTCAAAATATCCTTTCTTGATCTCAAAAGAATCTGCAAATCCATCTACATAACTAGCCCCAAATTTCTCAGCTTGTTTTTTGCAATTTGTTACTAAATCAGGCCCCATTATTCCTTCAGGAAATCCAGGATAATTCTCAACTAAAGTAGTTAAACTTAACTGATCTGGTTCAGTAGCTATTATTACAACTGGTTTTAAGCTTGCCCTCGCTGTGTATAAAGCAGCTGTATGAGAAGCAATGCCACCCCCAATGATAATTACATCATGAATGTCTGTCATCTTTTATTGAAAATCTGAATTATATATAAATTTATCGTTAAATATTAAATTTCTTTATAATTTACAAACTCCCCATCTTTCACAGTTTTAATTATGAATCCTCTGTCAAAACCCCACATATTTTTCTCAAATGTAAACTTGCCGCCAGCTCCTTGATAATCTTTAATCTTCCTGAGTACCGAAGATACGCAGCCACCATCAAACTCTATTGTCTCACATTTTCTCAATCCATAAACTAGTATGTTAAGAGCATCATATGAATCAGCAGTCACAGCATTGAAATCAGCTTTTCCATATTTTGTCATGTAATTTGATTTGAAATTTATCTGACTAGATATTAGCTTCTCATTATTTATTGAATTTGGGTAGTATATCTCTTCTAAGTATTTAGGATTTTTACTCTCTGCATCAGAATAAGTAAGTATTTCGCCATCAAAACCAATCTCTTTAAGATAATTCATTATATTGATTATATAATCTGATGCAATAAATATACCATCAGAATCCTTTTCTTTTATTTTCCTAATAGCATCTCTATAATCAGCAGTGGTCTCGTGAATAGTAACAGTACCTGATGCTTCCTCAAATTTAATTTTAAAAGCCTCGGCAGCCAGCATAGACCTGTCATTATTATCATACAATATTCCGATATTACTCAGATTAAGATAATTTTTTGCGAATATAGCAATATAATGCGATTCCCTTACTATCGGAAAGCTGCTGCTAAAAAGATATTCAGTCAATTTTCCAAGATTTACTCCAGAAGATACGATTGCAATTTTATGATCTAATGCAAATTTTGCTGCAGCTTTTACTGGTTTTTCACAATAAAATCCCGAGAAAGCAACAACCTTGTCTTTAGACATCAGCTTTTCCATTAAACCTTTCGCTATCTCTTTATCACATCTGTCATCCTCATAGATCAGTTTAATCATTCTTCCACTTATTCCATCACCATCATTAATTTCATCCAAAGCGAGTTCAAAGCCTTCTTTCATCGAATCTCCAATATCAGAGTATTGTCCTGAAAGAGGCATTACAATTCCTATTTTTACTGGTTCTTTATTTATTTGTTTACACCCAACCAAAAATAGAACTACCAGAATCAAAATTAATATCCTGAATAATCTGTTGAATTTTCTAGGTAACATTCTTTTTACTATATTAATATAAATTTTCTTTTGTGCTTAGATATTCATTATTTGATTTTTTTCTAAAACTAGATTTATTTTCAAAGTAACCCATCCTTGAAATATCGGTTGATAGTTCAGCACCTGGATTTTTAACATCTTTTGAGGAGTATAAACTTCCTTTGCTCTCAGTTTGGTCTCTTCCAGATATTGAATTAAAAACATAATCTGTGCTTGGATTGTGCATCACACTGACATTCTGCTCCATTCCGCATCCGCATCCAGCCAGAATTTTTCTTCCGCCTGCAATCCCAAAATATAATTCATTACCCATCATCTTCATCTGCGTTTGCTGCCTTTTTGCAGCTTCTTCATCTGTATTTACTTGTTCTACTTTTCTTATTTCTTCAGGTTTAGTTTGATCAAATCTGCTGTCATTCAAAATCTTTTCCTCAAAATTTCTTAATTCATCTAATGGTATATTATTTCCATTGAAGTTTATGAACACCAATTTTCCACCAATAGGACACTTAGCCACATGATCCCTCCAATCTTGAGAATTGATTATTTTATTTATTACGAGCTTAAATCTTGAATTAGCAACCTCTTTATCAGAAACCATTGCTTCAATTCCTTTTATTTCTTCTGAACTTACAAATTTCATTTTTTACATATCGTAATCTAATAAGTCTCTTTCCTTATATCCTTCTTCATAATCCTCTAATATTTCATATAACTCTTTTAGAGGGTCTTTCTTCTTATCTTTATTCTCTTTAGTCTTAGTCATTTTCTTAACATCAGAAATTAGTTATTTAAGTATTATTGCTCTCATTTTTAAGCCTTTTCATAGGTTTTCTTTAATAATAAAGCATCTTCCTCGATATTAGGACTCTCACATATCACAATGCCTTTAATATTAAATTCCTTCCAAACTTTAACTAAGTCTTTATAATTAAATTTACATTCTTTAAGATTAACATGATTTCTCTCCCCTCTTTCAGTAAATTCTATCCCTTCAGTATGGATATGCATGTTATGTAATCCTTCTTTTCCGAGTTTGTTTTCAATCTCTCCAAATAATTTTCTAAATTCTTCATAACTATTCCACTTTCCTAAAGTTCTAGCATATTGGTGGGCAAGATCAAAGCAAGGTAATACCATCTCTAATTCTGAGGCTAATTTTATTAGTTCATAAGAATCTGCAAACTGATCTATTTTTCCACCTGTTTCTGGTCTTATCCATATTTTAATATTCTCATCTTTTAATTTGTTTACTATAAATTTTAATCTCGATTTGATTATATCATAAACTTTTTTGTGTTCATCTTTAGAATAATAAGCAGCATGGAAACATGTACTATAACCACCAGTTAGATAGGTTATCTTAGCTGAATTATATATTCGATTTATACTCGCATCTACAATCTTGGCATCTTTAGAATTTAAGTTAATCCAGTATTCCCCATGACTAGTTAGTATGATATCATTTTCTCCAGCCACTATTTTTACTTCTTCTGTTTTTTCTTCTTTCAAATAAACTTTCTGTACAAATTCCATCTCCATTGCATCAAGACTAAGTTTTCTAACTGTCCTGATACCATCTAACATACTTGTTCCTTTAGCTATATTTGGGATTCCAGCGGTTCCAAATCT
>CAYIFT010000077.1:0-1945 GCA_964362765.1 Candidatus Woesearchaeota archaeon
ATATATTAAGTTATATATAAACCTTTCGGTTGTAACCATTATAAAATAGTTACAGCAAAATAAATGGCTTAGCCTTATCGAGCTAAGCTATTAGGAGAAAAAACATGACAGAAGAAAATAAGATGTTTAGTGCAGGGAGTCCATTAACAGACTTCATAACCCAAATAAGAGAACAAACTGAAAAAGCATTAGGTGACTGGGAGCTAAAATCCCCTGTTGAACTTGAATTGTCAGTTGTAACTAGCGGTAAAGTTGATGGGGGTATTGACATTCGGGTAGTAAAATTTGGAGCAAAAGTAGAAGCGGAACAAGTGCAAAAAATTAAAATGAGTATTGCTCCAAAGGATGAAGTAGCTGAAGCAGAGAAAAAAGCAAGGATAGCCACAGCAAAAAAGACTGAAGAGCTTATGGGTAGAAAGCCATTTATTGCTTAATTTTTTATTGTCTTTCACCAACCGTAGATGTTACAGCTCATTAAATGCTAATATTTATAAATATTAAACTTATTCTTTTTAGTATGCAAGACGAAATCTTCAATATGTTAATCCAGAAGGATGAAATTACCTGGCAGACTATTATTTACGATCTTGTCAGAACAGAACAGCTTGATCCCTGGAATATCAATATAAGCCTGCTGGCAAAAAGATATTTAGAGACAGTTCAAAAATTAAAAAAGCACAACTTCTTCCTATCAGGAAAGGTCCTTCTTGCAAGTGCAATATTATTAAAGATTAAATCAATAAAATTATTAACAGAATACATCGCAGATTTTGACAACCAATTATTCCAAAGAGATGAAGATATATTTGATGAATCTCAAGATCCTGTAAAAGACCATATTAAGTATGAAATACCCTCCCTTCTTGTTAAAACACCTCAGGTAAGAAAACGTCAATTAACATTAAATGATTTGATGAAAGCTCTCGAGAAAGCTCTTGATGTAGAAGAGAGAAGAAAAGTAAGGCAGATTGACAGGGTTGTTGCAGAAGCGCAATTACCTGAAAAAAAGATCGATATCTCAGAACTGATAAAAACAATATATGATAAGATAATATTTTTATTTAAGACTAAAGAAAAGATAACATTCTCAGAACTTGTAAATTCTGATAAAAGTGAAGACAAAATAACGACATTCGTTCCATTGCTTCATCTTGATTCACAGCAGAAGATAGATTTAAGGCAGGAAAAGCAGTTTGGTGAAATTGATATAGTTCTGATGAATAAATCATGATGGGTATACTATCTTTTTTTGTAGGAATAGGAGTCTTTATGTTAATATTAATGATAGCTATTCCTATTCTGCTTTTAACATTCTGGACCTGGATGATTGTCGACTGCGCTACTAGAAAATTCAAAAGCGATACTGACCGAATATTTTGGATTTTGATTATTTTATTTGCGAATGTAATTGGAGCTTTTATTTATTACTTTGTAATAAAATTAAGAAAATGACTTATATTTTCAAATATAATAAAGCTTAAAAACCCTCAAAAGTTATTTCATGCTATGCCAATAAGTCCGATGGGTGCAATGGCTCCTGCTTCAGTTTGGTACACCATTGTCAAAGATTTAATTCTTCTTGTTGTTGGCTCGCTTGCTTTAATGATAGTCTCTAAGCAGTTCAAAACGAAAGACACTTCTTTCATGACTGCTTTCAAAGTAAATTTAGTAATTGTTGTTTTATCTTTTATCTGGGGCTTAATCATACAGGCTCTTTCAGCAACACAGAGCATTGTCCCTGCAATATTGAATTTTGCAGGATATTACTGTATATACATTGTAATTGCACTGTACTTTATAAAGAAATTTTATCATACTAACATGACTGAAACAACATCTATGTGGGTGTTATTCATAATAACATATCTCATAATAAGCCTTGTATTTGCAGCTATTCAGGTGAGTCTACAGATGAAGGCCCTTACACAATCTATGCAAGGTATGC
>CAYIFT010000077.1:2045-3699 GCA_964362765.1 Candidatus Woesearchaeota archaeon
GGTATGCCAGGTGCAGGACCTCAAGGTATGATGCCTTCTGCTCAAGTTCCAGTATTGCCTGCTGGATCCCAAGAAACACAAATGATGCCTGGTTCAGAAGCAGAAGAAATACTTACAGGCGAAAGTTTTGAAGGAACTGAATAGAATAATTATCTTAGTTTTTTTATTATTCCATCGATATTTAGCATTTCTTCCTTCCCTGATTTCATATCCCTCAGTTTTAATTTATTCTTCTTTAATTCATCCTCTCCTATGATTAATACAAATGGTATTCCTAATTTATCAGCATAATCCAGGTTCTTTGAAATTCCCCTGTCCATTAAGTCTATATCAACATTGATTCCATTAACCCTTAAACTTTGAATCATTTTAATGCACTTATCAAATGTTTTTATCGGTATAACATAAACCTTAGCTATGGATTTCTTGAACTCTAGTTTCTTATCTAACTTAATAGCATCTGTTATCACATCTAATCCGAAAGATATTCCAACTGCAGGATATTCTCCTCTTCCAATCAAGCTCCCAATCATCTTGTCATATCTTCCGCCTGCGGCCACGCTAGATTTAATCTCAGAATTTCTTAAGTAAACCTCAAATATATTCCCAGTGTAATAGCTTAATCCCCTTGCCAGAGAAACATCAAATTCTGCATCAGAATATTTCAATAATTCTTCGATTTCCTTTACCCATTCCTGGTTTTTCAATAACTTTTTTAATTTCTCAACCTTCTCATTATTGCTTCCTTTTATTGTTATTATATTTATTAAATCTTTAATCTGTTTTTTCTTTAATCCATTATTCTTCAGCTCATCTTCTACATATTTTAATCCTAATTTTTCCAGCTTATCTATCGAAAGAATAGTCATATCTCTTTTTTCTTTTTCTATTCCAGCATAGTCCATTACTGTATCTAGTATTTTTCTATTATTTACTTTGATTATAATATCTAATTTTAATCTATTGAATACATCTTTAGCAATATTCAGCATCTCTGCATCTGCTCTCACATCTTTGCATCCAACTATATCAACATCGCACTGCATAAATACTCTGTATCTTCCTGCTTTGATAGGACCATCTCTGAATACATCAGCAATCTGATATCTCTTAAATGGCATCTTAAGGTTAGGATTCATTCCAATTACTCTTGCTAAAGGCACAGTAAGATCGTATCTTAAAGCTAGATCTCTTCCACCTTGGTCTTTTAATTTGAAAGTCTCTTTCAGAATTTCAGCTCCTCCTGTATACTTAGAAGAAAGTATATCAAATCTTTCTAATACTGGAGTTTCTAAAGGATTGTACCCATATAACTCAAATACCTCTTTGATGGTATTAATTATATTATCCCTTAATATCTTATCCTCTGGCAAAAAATCCCTAGTCCCTTTTGCTCTTTGAATTTCCACCCTTGTATCCTCTTTATTTTTGTTTAAATAATTTTGTGTGAAGAAGGGTAGCTGCCCGGATTTGAACCGGGGTTTCGGGCTCCACAAGCCCAAGTACTAACCAGGCTATACTACAGCTACCATACTCCCCTCTAGCTTTATAATTTTTAATAAAGTTAGAACTATTAAAATCTGAGAATAAGTTTCTATTTGTGAAGACAATCAACTCTTGTCATGATACATATTTTAGAATTAAGTTGTTTTTA
>CAYIFT010000078.1:0-3699 GCA_964362765.1 Candidatus Woesearchaeota archaeon
TTATTTCCATCTTGCTGAATTTCTTTAATTATATGTTTAAAAATGTTATGTTTTGTAATGGATAATTTTCATTCATCAATTTTAAGATACACATACAGCACTATAAAATCCTAAATGGCTGCTATCTAATTTAAACCAAGTGTATGACTCCATACTTATAACCCTGCAGTTTGTAGTAACAGAAGTTCCGTAATAAATAAAATCTACTGCGCTTCTATCCCTTGTTGGTATGCCTTTATCTATCAATTTCTGTGAGTTTACAAGACTTTCAATACCATAAGGTGACGAACCCAGATTATTTTCAAACCTCATCAAATAGCTTGGCGCATCAGTATGCTCTATGTAATAAGAATTAAGCGCATGAGTTGGCAAACTTGTTGCAAAATTTGAAACAGTAGTTTTCCTTATCGAATTGTTTACTCTTCCATCGTTATTGACAAGGTAAAGAGGGTCTACAAATCCAGTTATGTTTATATTTTTTGTATATATCTTGTTTATTGTCCACGACGCTATATTCTTTTTATCATCAACATTAATTGTTAGATCTACTGAAACCCCTACTAACCAAGGTGATGCTTGGCTTATTGTTACACCATTAACCGTAAAACCTAATTCTACATCGGTTTTAATCGCTTGCTCTTTCATTTTTTGTGTCCAGTTTGGAAAAGTGCTGTTCTCCATTACTGCCATTTTTTGAGAATTAATTGTTCCTTGGCGGAAAACTTCATCAAAAGCAGTATTTAGGTTAGTTCCTAGGTTATTTATGAAATTATCATTTGCCATCATGTAGTCTTCTATACCTAATAAACTTCTGAATCCTACTATAAAAATTGCATTTTCTATGTCACTTTCTAAATCTATTATAAAATTGTTCATTGTACTAATTCTTGTTTCAACAACATTTATTTTGTCTTCTGATTTGTAACTAGTATAGATATTATAAGAAAGTATTATGACAATCGATAAAGCTATGGCTATTGTTGTAAAGAAAAATGCTTTTTTATTTATTCCCATACTCTAACCTCTACTATAGCTGGACCCCATAAGGTAGGTGGATTTTGTCTTGAATGTGGGCTAGGTACTACTCCTTTTTTGATTCCACTTACAATTTTTTTAGAAGAAACTAATGACTTTTTGAGTGGTAAGTCCTTATTGTATATGGTTTGATTATTTACCCATATGCCAATGCCAGTGGTGTTATACACCCACATACTTGTCACATTACTTGCAGTCTTATTTGCCAAAACCATTTCATTTTCAGCCCAGAACTCGCCTATTTGTTCCAAGACTGTGTTATCCGGATTTGATATTGTCCCATCGTTTATGAGACTCTTAATATAATTGTTATCTATATCTCTAACAGCTATAGTCCCTAGTACTCTAATAAAATCCTGTGAGAAATAACTTAAATGGAAGCTGGATTGCTCTTCTAGATAAAAAGAAGAAAAAAACCCAATAAAAATAAGAATTATGCCACCTGCAATTATGCTATCTATTGTAAAATATAAACTCTTTTTCAACTCCATGAGTAAAGCACCATTTTCACTATAGCGGAATTGTATAACAATATTCTATCAATCCTTACTAATTTTTCTTTTTTTATCGTATCTATCTTAATTTTGCATTTGGCACCAATCCATTTTTTTATAGAACTTTCTAAAATATTCTGAAAATTACCTGCAAAATAATCTGCATCAAAGTCGCTAAAGAAGAACACTTTGCCATTTCCATAATTCCATCTGGCTATTGCAATTTTATTGTCCAATATGTCATTAAACTCTATATCGGACTGGTTAAATCTTGCTATATCTCTAAAGTCAACAGCGCCACCTGCATTTTCAACAGTAAACCCTTGATCAAAAATTAAGCTTTGTCCTACTATAAAGCTTAAAAATTCGTCTTGTCTGACAACAGTTGCTCTTTCTTGAGATGAAGACAATCCTTGATCTTTTTCAAAACTAGCGCCTACCATTTCTTTTTTTTGTCCAGAAACTAATTCACCAGATATCATGAGAATCCTACCGGAATTAACCCAGGATTCAGCAACAGGTTTAAATGGATTATATTGATTGCCAACATTCCATTCAGGCGCTTCTAGCACTAAAAAATCATAATTATTGATATTAGTCATCAAATCGTCTATAGTAGCTCCGGGACAATCATCCTCCTCCTCACAGTAAACATCTGCATCAAATACATTTTCCATAAATGACTTTAAAAATTGGTCGTTGTCTGTTGGACTTTTATAATAATAAGCAGATTTTATTTCATAAGTGATATTGACATTTGGGCTACCTAACCCGCAAAAACCCTCAATATTTGTTAAATTTCCGCTTTCATTTAAAAAGTGCAAAAAGTAATCATATTTAGTCCCAAGCAGCTTTTTGCTTTTGTTGTAGTCTATTTTTACAAATTCATTTAATTTTGTGTTATCAATCTTGTTGTTGTAGTCTGTAAACCCTATTCTGGCAACGTTGTTAGCGTCCCAGTTATTTGGTGAGCCACCACTAGTTAAAGATAAAGAAACGGTTTGTGTGTCGCTTAGTAACTCATCTAATACATTGGCCTGGTCTGGTAAATTTTTTATATAGGCAAAATATATTACAAAAATAACAATTGATATTAAGACAGATATCATAAAGTCGCCAAAAAAAGCTTGAGATTTTGATTTATTCACTTTCATTTTAATTAATATATGTGACACCATTGGACTTTGTTATTGTGTTTGAGCCTTTTTTCAGGTAGCCTGTTATGTTTAATATCCTAGTGCTAAATATGGTATTTGTAGCATTTGTCCAGATTGTTAGTGTGTTATTTACTATGGAGATATTGTAGGCCCTGTTGTTTATCTTTTCTGGCAGTTTAAAATTCCTAGAATAACCATCCTTAACATAAGATGTTATGCTTATTTCATTATCAATTTTTAAAGCAACATCTTTAAGTTGAAGGAATTCGTTTGTTATATGCAAATCTTTATTTTGGTTTATTGACTCAACAAAAATTATAGTCGCTATTAATGCTATCCCAGCAAGCAATAAGAATTCCATAATTATTTGGCTCTTGTCGGTAAACATCATTTTCTTATTTGTAAGTTATTTCTACACTTGCATTGATTGCTTTTAATGTTATAGTATACCTACCTTGCTGTTTAGGCAACTTGCCTATTAGATTTACAGAAGACAATTGTACAATTTCAGTAACACCGCCTTTGACGCTTACATTAAACAGTACTTCTTTATTATCAAGGCTTGCACCTACTATTTTGTTAGGTATGTAAGCTTTAATTGTGGTTTGCGATGGCTCTCCCAAAAAATAAACATATTCAGCAGCATCAACAATTTTATTAGCTATTTGATTCACTTGAGATGTTATTATTTCATCACTGGAATTTGATGTGTATGTATAATAAAGAATTGTCAATGGAATGAGCATTATTGTTACAAAACCCATAATTAATAAGTATTCAAAACTAACTTGTGATTTCAAAATTCCACCTCTCTTTTAAATAAAATTATCTTTTTACCTTTTTAATTTTAGGCTTTCCTTTTATTATCTGCCCTATTTTTCTGCCGTCTTCCTTGAATCCAAATTCCTCGCTTATCTTTAATACCCTGAAGGAAGCAACAATAAATGCGATATAGGCAAATACTATGAATATGTACTCCGGATAGGTTGCAAGCCCTTCAACATCTATGTCAA
>CAYIFT010000079.1:0-3542 GCA_964362765.1 Candidatus Woesearchaeota archaeon
AAGCCCATGATTAGCAAAGAGCTTATTACATATCTGAAAAAGAAAGAGAGTTAAAGAACTCTTAGAAGGCTTTGAGAGATTAGAGAAGTTAGTTTAACTTTTTACTTCTAAATTCAATCTATTAGTCAATTCCATAATCTTCACCATCTGCATTTCTAATGTCTGGATACTTTCCTTTAAGAAAATAATGGAAATCAAAACTATATATTTAGTTACTACTATAAAAATACACTAAAGGAAAGGTTTAAATAGATAAAAATATGGAGAAAAATAGCATAAAATACATAAAATAGAACAATGGAACGAAAAGACAAAAGCTATATTATAACAAAGCGAATCGCCAAGCATGGCAAACAAGCTATAATTATTATTCCTAAGTATTTGCAGGAGCAATTAAAGCCAAAAACTATTGTTGAACTGAAAATCAATATTGTGAAGGAAACAGAAAATGAATACTAACGAATCAAACTTATCTGAACAGCAAAAAGTAAGAAAACTTTACGAACTTATTGGAGATCGTGGTTTATATGTTAATACTAACTTTGATGTTTTTCCTACTGCTCCTGAAGAGCTAAGTTTAGCTGGAGGCACTGGCTATAAGATTCCTTTAATACAAGAAAATTCAAATGCATATGCTTCTCCACTCCTTTTTGCCACACTTACCTCGTTGCTTAATCATGGTACTATGTTAGTTACTGGAGCGCCAGGTATTGGTAAGACTACTGGAGCTGAATTTGCAGGCCATTTCTTTACTGGAACACCATTGGAAGAGATTCTCGCTTCAGAAATACAAGGACATCCCCAATTGACTGAAGAAAAAATGGTTGCCTCCTATGATATTGGTAAATTAGTGCATAGTGGAGAAAAGGTAGTAATACCTAATCGTTTCCTACAATGCCCTGTAAAGATTCTAGATGAAGGCAATAGAACCCCGCCTGACGTACTGAGTATTATCATGAGACTTACTGATAGTGGTAAGGCAGTATATGGCGGTAAGCTTTTAGAAGCAAAGAAAGGACCTTTATTTGTTACAGCAAACTATGCAGACGAAGGTACATTCCAATTCACTCCTCCATTCTTAGATAGATTCGATGTTGCAGTAATGGTAACAAGCCCACCTTCTTGGGACTTAAGAAAGATTAGACAGAGAGGAGATGAAAAGCTGAATGGCGGACTTGAAGAAGCTGTTAAGATTCCTGAAGAATTGCACCTTGATTTTGAAAAGATCAGAGAAGAAATTAAAAACATACCTCAGGAAGTAGAACATGAGGTTCCACAGATGAGCACTTTTGCTGACTTTATCTATAGCTCAATTAAATTCTCAGAGGCTGCAAGCGGAAATCTTGCAAGAGCAACAAAAGGAAACGCATGGCAAGTCAATCAAGATAATGCTCCTGCTGGACACTTTAACGATGCACCATTCACTTATACTATTAACGAATTAAGTGTAAGAACAGCACAATCAATGCCACGGTATGCACGTGCTTTTGCATGGCTCAATGGAGATGCTACGGTAACGCCCACACATCTTAAGACTCTCTTGCCTTACTTGCTCTGGCATAAAGTCCAGCCAACTTCAAAAGCATTAGTTGAAAATCCACTCTATGCAAACGACCGTATTGCCTTTATCAAAGGTCTTGGTGATAAGATTGAATCTGACTATACAGAGCTAACGGGCAATAAGAATCTCTTGCAAACATATGCTGCAGCATTACAAGTAGTAAGAACAGGCAAAATTGGTGAGAAAGAAGTAAAGCCTGCCCAAGTACGTACTATTGTAAAAAATGCTATTGATAAAATTGGTTCTGAAGACAAAGCTTATGCCATAAACTTAGCACATCATGTTGCCTCTGAATATAATAGCAGTGTGGCAAACTACCATGAAAAAAAATGATTATCAGCCGCTTGTACCAGTAAATCTAGTGGGTTTGGATAAGGTAGCTGAAAGTTTACTTAATTCTAAAGAAAAAGAAGAACCAGAGACAAGCCTTCCACAGGTTTCAGCAGCCATTAATAGAGCAAGTTATCTTATTGTACCTCAATATTCTCTTCTTATAGCTAAGTACGAACCAGATGAATTTAAGGGCTTTAAATGGGAGAATAAAGACAATCCTAAAGAAGGAGTTCATTATAAGCTACGACAGAAAGGGCTAGAGATGCCAACGCCTTTGCAATTCATGACACATTTTAACAATGTTGTAAAAGCATACAAGGGAAACAGAATCTTGCTTGATGGAAATGGAAGACAGTTGCCAAGAAATGAAGTTGAAGATTTGTACAAGCACTTTACTACAGACCATATCAATGGTGGAGCGTGGACATGGTTGAAAGCACGATTTGCATATGATTCTACCAATGTGAGCCCTGGAAGCTTTAATGGTATTAATCTTGAAACTGTTGTAGCAGTAAATACAGATGGGACATTAAAAACCACAGCTGTACCTCTACAACCATGTCTATGGGAAGATTGCTTTGTTACTTTTGATATCAATGCTCAAGGTTTGTCTCAAACTAAGTCCAACAAACAACAGTACTCTTTAGAGGAGAACATTTACTTTTGTAGGCCTAGACAAAACCGTGTCGCGATGTTCGGCGCGGATGCCCATAAAGATTTCCTGGGCTGCGGCGGGGATCCGGTGAGCTCTTATGCTGAGCTTGGGGTATTTCCATGCACAGTAGGCGCCACGTCGCAAAATGGAGGCTCTAAATAAAAATGGATAATCAATATAGACCGCTTGTTCCAGTAAATCCGAAAGGATTAGACGATGTAGCAGAAGCATTGCTTAATGAAGTTCCAGACGATGATAAAGATAAAGGAAACAAACCACCAGCTCCTTCAACTATTCAAAATAGAGAGCAGTATATTATCTTACCTTCTAAGACTCACGGAAAATATAGTTATCCTGATATGCTTGTAGCTATGGATTTAACTCATTTAGGCAAAAATTGGTACGACACTCATAAGTTACTAGCAGCAGAAGAAAATAGGATGCTTACTATTCGCCAATTTGTTGACTTTGTCAATCTCTTAAAGACAGGAAGGGCATTTAATGGAGCAGGCAAACCTGTAGACAAGCGAAAATTAGATACAATTGTAGATAATATCATGACCGTGCGTGATCCTGTGAGAGCAGAATGGCTTGATGCGAAATTTGAGACACGTGGAGGTCTTGTAGGTGTAGGAAGTAAAATGCATATCAATTACAATCATACTGTAGATGCAGCAGGGAATATAAAACTTGGAAAAATAGAACAACTTGAGCCTTACCTTGAGTCTGATAAAAAACCAGGTATTCATGCTGAGCAGTGGCTTCGTGATGCAAATAGTTATGGACTACCTAAGCCCAATATCACTAATGGAAACCTCTGGTACTGGTATCCTCGTAATGGCAATGTCGCGGGGTTCGGCGCGGATTCCACCTGGGCTTACTTGGACTGCAACAGGAATCCGTCGAACACTTATGCTTGGCTTGGGGTACGCGTAGCGCGCGAGAAAAGTTGATTCATAATTTTAAGAGCCGATTGTATTGACTTATAAGCGA
>CAYIFT010000080.1:0-3340 GCA_964362765.1 Candidatus Woesearchaeota archaeon
CAGTGTGTTAAAGAATTTTTAAAAAAATGCCATCTTGAGCCAAGGAAAATCAGCAAATGGGATATAAAACAGTATATAGATTCGTTAGTTTCTAAAGGCGCTGCTGGAAATACAATTAATGTTCATCTGAATGCACTTAAATTTTTAATGGAAGAGATTCTTTGCAAGAGAGTTTTATTTAACATTAAATATTCTAAAGTTCCAAAAGAATTACCTACTGTATTAACAAAAGAAGAGGTTCAGATACTTTTTAATTCAATTAAAAATAAAAAGCATGCTTTAATGATTAAGCTGATGTATTCTGCTGGATTAAGGTTAAGTGAATTAGCATATTTAAAAGTAAAAGATTTAGAATTGGATAAAAATTACGGTTGGGTGAGAAAAGGCAAAGGAAGAAAGGACAGATTATTTATAATCGCTAAAGGATTAAGAGAAGAACTTATAGAGTTTATAAAAACTGAAAATCCTGAATACGAATACTGGTTGTTTAAAGGAAGGAATAGTCACATTCATCAGAGAACAATACAAGAGATAATTAAAAAAGCAGCTAAAAGATCAAATATTAAAAAGAATATCCATCCGCATACATTAAGGCATAGTTTTGCTACCCATCTGATTGAAGACGGATATGATATTGCTTCAGTACAGTCTTTGTTAGGCCATAGCAATTTAGAGACTACAATGAGATATGTCCATATGGCTTCTCCAAAATTAATTAATGTAGAAAGTCCTTATGATACATTATAAAAAAACACTTCCCAAACCCATACGTATAATTTATAAATAAAACACTAAAATAAGTTTAAAATATGATTATTTATTTAGAAAAACCTTATAAATCAGAAGAAGTAGAAAAGATACTAAACCCTTTAGTTAGAGAGTGGTTTTTTAATAAATTTAAAGAATTTTCATTAACACAGCTTTATGGTGTATTAGAGATACATGATAAGAATAATATTTTGGTTTCTGCTGTAACAGGATCTGGGAAGACAATTACTGCCTTTCTTTCGATAATAAATGAGTTAGTTACTTTATCAGAGAATAATATATTAGAAGATAAAGTTTATTGTGTTTATGTTAGCCCTCTGAAGGCACTTGCCAATGATGTAACAAAAAATTTAGTTGAACCTTTGAATGAGATTAAGGAAATTGCAAAGAAATATGGGAAGGAAATTAATATAAGAGTGGCATTAAGAACAGGTGATACAACTGCTTCAGAAAGACAGAAGATTTTAAGAAAGCCACCACATATCCTCGTAACTACTTCTGAATCATTGGCTTTGATGCTTTCTTCATATAAATTTGTAGATTATTTAAGAGATGTGCAATGGTTTATAATGGATGAACTACATGCATTTGCAGAAAATAAAAGAGGGACACATTTATCCTTATCTCTAGAAAGATTACAGGATTTATCATCGAATATGATTAGAATCGGATTAAGCGCTACATGCGAGCCAATTGACTCTTTAGCACAGTTCTTAGTCGGAATTAATAGGGATTGCAAGATTGCTAAAGTAGACCTAATTAAAAAATTTGATTTTAAAGTAATAAGTCCGACTAAAGATTTAATTGATGTAAATTATGAGCATATGCATAATGCTTTGTACAATCAGATTGATAATTTAATTCAAGAACATAAAACAACTTTAATCTTTACAAATACGAGATCTGGAACTGAGAGAGTTGTTCATCATCTGAAAGAGAAATTTCCGAAGAAATATACAGAGAATATAGGAGCGCATCATGGAAGTTTAAGTAAAAAACATCGATTTGATATTGAAGAGAGATTGAGGAAAGGCGAATTAAAGGTGATAGTTTGTAGCACGTCACTTGAACTTGGAATTGATATAGGTTACGTAGATTTAGTAATTTGTTTAGGAAGTCCTAAATCTGTTGCTCGTGCAACCCAGCGCTTTGGACGATCTGGGCATGCATTACACGATACAGTAAAAGGAAGGTTGATTGTTTTAGATAGAGATGACTTAGTTGAATGTTCTGTTTTACTAAAATCTGCTTTAGAAAAAAAGATTGATAAAATTCATATTCCAGAAAATTGCTTAGATGTGTTAGCACAGCAGATTGATGGGATGGCTATTCAGAGAAGATGGAATATAAAAGAGATGTATGATTTAATTAAAAGAAGCTATTGCTACAGAAATTTAAAATATGAGGATTTCTATGAAATAATACAATATTTGGCAGGTGAATTTGTAAGCCTGGAAGACAGGTATATTTATGCTAAAATTTGGTATGATCCTGAAACCAAACAAATCGGAAAGAGGGGGAGATTAGGAAGAGTAATTTACATGACTAACATCGGAACTATTCCTGAAGAAAGTCATGTCATAGTGAAGATAAAAGAACTGCCTATAGGAACTATCGATGAGGCATTTCTTGAAAGATTAAAGAGAGGAGATATTTTCGTGTTAGGAGGAAACACTTATGAATTCTTATTTTCTAGAGGAATGGTAGCTCAAGTAAGAAGTGCTGGAGGAAAATCTCCTACAGTTCCAAGCTGGTTTTCTGAGATGCTGCCTTTAAGCTTTGACTTAGCATTAGACATTCAGAAATTCAGAAGATATATTGATGACATGTTTGTTAATAAAAAGAAAAAAGAAGAAATTGTTGATTGGATAAATAAATATCTATATTTAGATGAGAATGCTGCAGAAGCAATCTATAGATATTTTCATGAGCAATACCTTTATTCTGTTATACCAAATGATAAAAGGTTAACAATTGAATATTATACTGGTGAGGAAGGAAAGAAATATGTTATATTCCATAGTTTATTTGGAAGAAGGGTGAATGATGTATTAAGCAGGGCTTTAGCTTTTATTGTTGGAAGACTGCAGCATAGAGATGTGGAAATAGGAATTAATGACAATGGATTTTATTTATCTTCTCATAAACCAATCCAAGCTTTGAGAGCCTTGGAATTGTTATTGAAAAATGATTTGAATGAAGTAATGGATCATGCTATCGAAAAAACCGAGATATTGAAGAGAAGATTCAGACATTGCGCTGCAAGAGCTTTGATGATATTAAGGGAATACAAAGGAAAAAGAAAAAGAGTGGGAAGACAGCAAGTAAGCTCGATGATACTGATGAATGCTGTAAAAAGAATAAATCCTAATTTTTGCATATTGAAAGAAGCTAGAAGAGAGGTATTGGAAGATTTAATGGATATTGAGAATACGAAGAAGGTACTAGAATGGACTAAAGAGAATAAGATTGAAATAAAACAGGTAAATCATGAAGTTCCCAGTCCTTTTGCTTTTAGTTTAATTACACAAGGATACAGCGATGTGATGAGAATAGAGGATAAGATTGAATT
>CAYIFT010000081.1:0-3303 GCA_964362765.1 Candidatus Woesearchaeota archaeon
TTAAAATAGCATCTGAAAAAGGCTTTAATAAAAGGTAAGAACTGTACAAAGTTATAGGTCCAATAATATAATAAATAACACTAGAAAATATCACTAATAATAAAGCAAACAATACCCTTAACACCAATTTTTTATAATAACCCATAGTTAAAAAACAGTTAAAGCACACTTAAAAACTTATTTATTATTAATTCAATAGCTTTTTATACATCATTTAGCAATCAGCTTATTCACATGAAGATAAGCCAGAAATTAGCCATCAGTTTAGGAATAATCTGCTTATTCGTAATTCTAAGCGGTATTATAGGCGTAGTTTACACAAATGCAATAAAGAATGATCTTAACACCGTAACTAAAATAACCTCTCCTACAGTAACATTAATCGATGATATGATCATTATTTTATGGAAGATTAACAATGTCATCCAGGAATATTCTATAGAATCTGATAGAGACACTTTAAACAAATTAAGATTAAGATACGAACAATATGATCAGGAATTCAAAGAAGCTGAATCAAAGATAAAAAAACTGATAGATGATAAAACTATCCTAACTAATCTGGATACAGCCGCAAGTAAATATCAAGAATTTAAAGAGAATACAGATGAAATTATCAGAGTTCATAGAAATGAATTGGAAGCTGATACAATAGAACAAAAGATAAGCCTTAAAGAAAAAAGAATAGCGCTTTCTGATAAACTAGAAAAGAATGTAGCTAAAGCAGTCGAAATTCTAGAGGAAATAGCTATAAGGGTGGACAAGATAAACTTGGAAGCAGATCAAGCCTCTCTTAAGTCTATTCAAAAAACCAGAATAACCTTAACATTGATGACTTTGTTAAGCATCTGCAGCGCAATCCTTATTGGGATATTCTTATCAAAATCTATAATTCAGCCGATCAATAAGCTTTCAAATGCAGCATCAAAAATCTCGACAGGAAGCTTTGATGTAGAGGTTAAAGCAAGTAACTCTAATGATGAAATAAATCATTTAACTTACACATTTAATCAGATGATTAGAAGCCTTAAGAAAATGCTTGAAGAAAGCCCCAGATTAAAGAGATTTCTTGATCTAAAACCAAAGCATTCTATACAGCCCCAGTATGAGCTAGAAACAGGTTCAAGTTATATAATTAAAGATTTGACTAATAAAATCGCTTTTGATATCCTACTTGATAAAGTATCAAATAAATTCCATCCCATATGTATAACAAGAATAAATCCTGCTGCGGTTAATGAAAAATATGGTATTGATATAACCAATATTATCTGGCTTTCAGAACTAAAAGATAAAAAGTATAATGTTATTGATGATACTAATGCATTGTATAAAGCAATCTCTGAGTATATAAAAGAAAATAAGCCATCTATAATATTATTTGATAGATTGGACTATCTTATAAGCAAGCACGGTTTCCAGAATATTGCTAAATTTATTACCAGGCTTAATGATATGGTAGCTTCATCAGAATCTATAATGTTAATACCATTAGACCCTGCTCTCTATAGCCATGATCAGATAGCCTTGCTTGAGAAAGAATTTAAGAACCTTCCAAAACCAACCATCCAGGTTACGCTTCCTACAGAATTAATAGATATTCTGAAATTGGTTAACAACCAAAAGGTTCTTGGAAAAAACGTTACCTTCAAAGATGTAGGCCATCATTTCAATATTACAGCACCTACAACCCAAAAAAGAATCCGGTCTCTAGAGGAAAGAGGCTTGATTAGAATAAATAAACAGGGCAGAAACAAGGTATTAGAATTGACAAGTTCAGCTAATATGCTAATATCACAATAACTTTAACTATCTTTAACTATCTTTACCTAAAATTTTAACTATTTTTAAGATATATTTATAAATAAACTTTATAATATAATAAGTTAGGCTTTGCATTCAAACCTCCGTTTGAAAACTACAATTAAAGCCTATTGCCCCTTTTTCTAGGGGCTTTTTCTATTCGCTTAAGAAAGATTTTTAAATAAGATAAACATCACTATTTCTATGCAGCTAAAAAAGAACATACTGATAACTTTAATGATTTTAAGTATTTTTATCATTTCTTCATGTAAATCAAGCGAGCCAGGAGTGCAGACTGGAACTAGTGAACCTGATACCCAACCAGCAGCCCAAGGTACTCAGCAGACAGCAGGATCAGAACAATCACAGTTAGATTATTGTAGCACTAAGATTAAATCAGCCCAACTTAAACTGAAGTCAGCTGAAAAAGGCCTGGAAAACGCAAATGAGGATATTAAGAAGATAGAGGATGATATAAAGAAAGCACAGGAAACCAATGATCTAGATGAAATAAGCGAAAAAAGAGCAGAATCAGAAGCAGCAAAGCGATTTTTAAAAGAAGAGCAGGAAGAGTTTGATACAGCAAAGTTTAATCTAAATGATATAGTTAGTAAATGTGATAATTTGGCAAAAAAGAAGGATAAAACCATATGTCAAGGATTTATAGACGATATTAAAGAAGAACTGCAATTAGCACAGAATAAACTAACAAAAGACAAGGAAGAATTAAATAAAATAAATGCATTATTCGAAGAAGCAAAAAAGAGTAATGCCAAGCCAGAGGTCATTAATGCTTATAGAAAAGAGCTTCAAGAAGAAAATCTGGAAATACTTAAGGATAACAACAAGATTGATAAAAATCAGGCAATGTTAAAGCAACTGCAGGATTATTGTAAATTAGAATAAGAGGATAATATATGAAAATAAAAGAGGATAGGTTTATCAAAATATTAGCGCTCGTATTAGCACCTTTAATCTTAATATCCATAATCCTTGATGATATATTACTAGATCTCTTTCTCGACTTAAGAGTCAGCTTTTTAGATCAGATTTTTATCTTCCTATCAAAAGCTTTCACAAAAGGAATAATCTTCATATTTGTATTTCTACTCCTATACAGAATTAAGAAGTATGTATGGCCATGGATATTCTCAGCAGTACTGTCTATATTGATAGCCAAGGGTTTAAAGATAGTAGTGGCAAGACCAAGGCCATTTGAACTCTATCCTTTCATAAACAATCTGGTATCAGCAACAAGCTCTTCATTCCCAAGCGGACATACAACTTTGTTATTTGCAGCACTACCCCTATTATTTTTAGCATACCCAAGACAGAAATGGTTATTCTTTATTATAGCCTTAATCTTAGCATTATCAAGGGTATATTTAGGAGTCCACTATGTCTCTGATATCTTAGCTGGAATGTTCATAGGCTTAATCTCTTCTATGATTGTATTATTAGTAAAGAATAAGATGAAGAAATAAATTAAAATCTACCAAT
>CAYIFT010000082.1:0-3290 GCA_964362765.1 Candidatus Woesearchaeota archaeon
TTGAATAAACCTGTATGAAACAATAGAGGTTCTATAATCTTTATTCTGCTTCTGAGTAATTGATCGAAGAAGATTACTGGACTTTTTCCTGTTTTAAAATTGAAATTAATGCTATTAAATTCATTTTTTGATATCCCTACAATATCTATGGTATCTAAATCAGCGTTGCCTAGACCAAGGTCATGAGCTAATCTAATAAATTTAATTTTCATGGGATCGAAACCCATCATCTTTGCTGATACAGCATCTATTGCAACTTGGTCTTCAGATGCTAGAATATAATTTTTTATTTTTGGAATCATTGTTCTAGGACCTTTACCATCGCCACATACAGTGCCGTCTGCTACTGCAAATAATCCAGGATGAATATCTTTCTGGATTTTTAATAGGTCTACAAGAACTTCATGTATTTTACGATGGCAATGGTGTCTTTTTTCTGTGATTAATCCTCCGAAAGAATTTTTCATTGCACCAGTTATTGTCGTATGACCATGAGTTTTAACTGTTGGTAGATGGATAATATTTGAACCTTTAAATATTTCGGGAATTACATATTCGTCACCGAAGAATTCATGCAAAGCCAAAGTATCTTTTAATTTATATTTTATCCATTTTTCTTTTGTCAAAGGTTTATATTGTATATTATATTTTGATAAAATATTATACCATTTATTTTGTTTTGCTCCTTCAATAGGATCTGTTACAACAGTTTTATTTTCAACAGCAACAATATCTTTATAACCATCAGAGGTTAATTTGTTTAGAACGCCGTCAAGCTGCCAGGGCTGAGTGGAGCAGGATGGAAAATAAAGAGTCCAAGATAAGTTTAGTTTTATCAATGTCGTTTTAGTCTTTTTAATATAGTTTTGATATTCCGCTAAGTTCATCAATCTACCATAATCCTGAATTACTGTGGTGGAGGATGTTTTTAATATTGCTACTTTTGTCATAATACCTTAATAGATAAGAAGTTTATTAAAATCTTCGAATAATAGAGTTTATAAAATTTCCTTCTTCTTAAAAGAATATGGCGTCTGCTATAGCTTATAAAAACATACAAGGTGAGAGAAAGGAAGATGTATTTAGAGTAGTAAATGGGGTTTTAGAGCTTGCAAACTGGAAAAATTATATTCAGGGTAAGTCTGTATTTGTTAAAATCAATTTAATGTCAAATCAGGTTGTGCCTGGACAGTGCACTTCACCATGGATTGTAGAATCTATAATTAAAGTATTAAAAGAAAATAAATTCTATGTTGTTGTTGGAGATGCGGATGTTGCTACTCAAAGACAGGTTGAAGAGAGCGCTAGGAAATGGGGAATATTTGATATATGCAGCAGATATGGTGTAAGATTTGTAAATCTGTCAGAGGAAAAAACTGAAACTGTAGATATTAATGGTAAGGTATTGAAAAGCGTGGATGTTCCTAAAATATTATTAGATTGTGATAAAATAATTACTGTACCTGTGCTCAAGACACATAATGTGACTAAGATGACTTGTGCTTTGAAACATCAGTGGAGTTGTATTCCAAGATTTAGACACCAATATCATACTGTAACTGATCATGTGATTCCTGAAGTAAACAAAGCTGTTAATGTTGATTTTGCTTTTGTGGATGCGAGTATTTGTATGGAAGGAAATGGACCAAGAGTTGGAAAGCCGAAAATTGTGAACGCTTTATTTGCTAGCAATGATTTAGTTGCTGTTGATGCGTTTGCAGCAGATTTCATCGGATTTAATCATAAGGAAATTGGATACATAATTAATGCTGAGAAGATGGGATTAGGAAGCGCTAAGTATAAAGTTGTAGGTGATGAAGTTAAGAAAGTAAAGTTTGAGCCTGCTAAGATTGAACAACATCCGATAGTTTATTTAGAAATGAAATTAAGAAAAATTCCCGGATTAAGAGGGGTTTTGTTTAACACACCAATATTTAAGATACCGGCATGGGTAGCATCTAAATATAATTCTGTTTGGTATTATAACTTAAAAGGAAAAGAGTATGCTAGGGAATTAATCAATAATAATGCTTTATATAGAAATGAATTTGGTGACCTAATAAAATGAAAAAGATATTAATACTAGGGGCTGGGCTTTCAGGATTAGCAGCTGCAGATAAATTACTTCCCGGAAATGAAGTTTTGGTACTGGAGAAAGCAAATTTCATTGGAGGGTTAGCTAGTTCTTTTGAGATGGAAGGAGAGCAAATTCCAAGATTTAACCACCATATTGTTGAGAGCAATAAAATAACATTGGAATACCTTAACAGATATAATTTAATGGGAAACAATAAGTGGCAGAGAATCAATCTGGCTA
Organism: Candidatus Woesearchaeota archaeon; assembly: GCA_964362765.1. Lineage (GTDB taxonomy): Archaea > Nanobdellota > Nanobdellia > SCGC-AAA011-G17 > UBA489 > CAYIFT01. The sequence goes on from CAYIFT010000082.1 coordinate 2,318, forward strand.
TTGCTGTTAATGGAGATGTATATAATATAAATAATCCGATAAAGTTTTTGAAATTCAAATATCTGAATTTTTATGAAAAGATAAGATTTGGATTATTTGGACTGTATTGTATTTATTTAATGAATCCTGATAAATTATCTGATGATTTAGATGCTCAAACTTGGTTGAATAAATATGCTGGAAAGAAGGTGACTGAAAGAGTTTATTATCAATTGTATGGAAGAAATAAATTCAATATAAAATTAGATCAGATTTCTGCAAAGCAATTTGCCCATCGAATTAAGGAGAAGGAATTCTATGACCAATTTACATTTCCAGAAAAAGGAATACAAGGAATGGTGGATGGATTGGGGGATGATATTATAAATAAAGGAGGAAAGATAATTCTCAGAGTTTCTATTACAGAATTGGATGTAGACAATAAAATAATTAAATATAAAATAGATAACAGGGAATTCAAGTATAAATTTGATATAATGATCAATACAATTCCCGTTCAAGAATTAATGAGGTTTGCGAAAGGATTGCCTGATGAATATGTTAACAGTATCAAAAGATTAAGGTATACACCTGTTGTTGGGTTATGCTTTGGAACAAAAGATTTCTTAGATCCTTACAATTACTGGATAAATATATTCAATGAGAGAATACATGTTATTTATCAGCATTCTATGTTGATAGATAAATACAGGAGCAAGGTAAGCTGGTGCGTAAGGTATGGTGGGAGTGAGGAGGATATTAATAAATCCGACGAAGAAATAAAAGAATTATATTTAGGAACTTTAAAGAAATATTTTCCTGATATGAAAGTAAATTGGTGTCTGGTTTTTAGAGAAAAATATTCTGAGCCTATATATGACAAGGATTATTTTGAGTACTGCCCTAAATATAGAACACCTTTAGGATTTATGTATAATGCAGGAATACAGGTTACATTTCCAAAGATAAGAAATATGAATGTTGCTTTAGAATC
>CAYIFT010000083.1:0-3280 GCA_964362765.1 Candidatus Woesearchaeota archaeon
ATGATTTTTGACAGCATATGAGAAATCCATTGCTACAGCATATTTATAGAAAGTATAAGGAACATGAATTGGATTCAAAGTTGATATTGTTTTTATTCCTCCTTCTATAATATTGAATTGGAATTGCTTGATGAATATTGGAATCCAGAATAACCAGGATATAAAAGTGATTATTCCAGATATAATTATGGGTTTTAAATTTATTTCTTTTAACTTAAGAAATTTTAAAGCAAATAATGTAATAAATTGGGATATAATAAAGAAAGCAGCGAATAGATGGGAGTAAAATGCTATGATGTAAGTTATTGTCAGTGGTATAAATAATTTTGAGTTCTTAGTTTCTATGTATTTGATAACTAATAAAATCGATATCAAGAATAAAATCATTATAAATATGTATGCTCTTAAATGTTGAGAATACATCAGATGGAATGGTGAGAAAGCTAGTAGAAATGACGAGAGCAACGCAATTTTTTCGTTGAATATTCTTTTCGCTAAAATAAAGGTTAAGACTATAGAAATTAGTCCAAATAGAACAACTAATATGCGTAGAACCATTACTGATTTATTGCTTAATAACCAGAAAGGCGCTAATAAAGCGTAGAAAAATGGAACATGGGCACGAGAGCCAGCTTCTTGTAAAAAAGTTCCATCTAAAATTTGTTCTGTCATTATGAAAGTCCATTTTTCATCTGTGCCTTGTTCTTTTTCATTTAGTTTGTATGATCTTAGGAGCAGAGCAATTGCTAATACAATAAAGAATAATTTCCAAGTTTTGTTTAATTCAAGTTTCATAGAATGTGAAATCAATTAATTATCTTAATAACACTTTCGTTTACTTTAGAAATCCTAGTTTGGCTCTAATTATTAATTTAAAATATTCTTTTATAGTTGTTGTTAGTTTTAATTTGCTTAATCCCTGCTTGAGGTCATATCTATAGACTAAGGGAATCTCTTTAACTTTAAGACCAAATTCACGCAATTTCATCATAGTTTCTGCCATGCCTGCAAATGCTTTTGCTGTTATAACAGACTTATTATATTTTCCGATTAGACTTTTTAGCAAACTACCTTTGAAGCCCCGATAACCAGATGTATAATCATGAAGACCACGTACAGGGAATAAAATTTTTAGTACGGTATTTATACATTTGCTGAGAAATCTTTTGTACATTGGATATCCAAGTTCTTTGCTATCTTCTTGGTATCTTGAGAGAACAACAAAATTATAACCTTGGTTTATTGCATTTACAATATCTTTAATATATTTAGGATCGTGGGTATCATCAGAATCCATAGTTATTAGAACATCGTTATCGTCCAGAATTCTTGATGCTTCATAGTACAGATCATTTAATGTGGTGCTTAAGCCTTGATTTACCTTGTGTTCCAATAATTTAATGTCTATTTTTTTTAAAAATTGTTTTACTATCACTTTAGACTTATCAGTACTTCCATCATCAATGATTAAAACAGAATAATTATCTTTGAAAACATTAGAAATTTTATTTAAGTGTTTGCCTATACCGAGCCCTTCATTGTACATAGGCATTCCGATCAATACTTTCAAATGCAAGTCCCCCTACTTCACTCCTTTTACGATGATTGCGCCACCTAGGTTTTTAATTATGGGAGTATTGGACATCACTTGATCTAAGATTATGAAAGGTGGTGCTAAATAATTTGAAGTGGTTCTTGCAATCCAGAAATCTGTCTTTACTTCAATATTCTTGAAGCCAGCTTGTTTCATGAAGCCTATAGCCTGTTTTTTTGTGTAATGAATATCGCATTCTTTGTCATGAGGCAAAATATACTTCCATGCAAATCTCTGGAATATTATAAACCATGGAGAATATTTATTAGGAAAGTCAACAATTACACTACCACTTTTTTTTGTAACTCTGTATAATTCTTTTAATGCTTTGACAACATTAGGAACATATCTTAAAGCAGCAAATGATATTACACCATCAAACTGGTTATCCTTGAAAATACTCAAGTCTTCTAAATCCGCTGCATGGAAGTCAGCATTTTTTAGATTCAGATGTTTTGCTCTAATTTTACATTCTTCAATATTCTTTGAAGATAAATCTATTCCTGTAACTTTAAAGCCTTTTTTAGCAAGATCTAATGAAAAATAACCATTAGCGCAGCCAGCATCAAGAATATTACTATTACCATTGAAATTGCCCATCTTTAGAGCAATTTTTATCTTTTTCTTCAGGAAGTACTTTCCAGCAATTGTTTTCTCGTATTCTTCACCGTATTTTTTTGCAAAGTTATTATAATATTCAAGTACGATTTTCTTTCTGTTTTCTGCATCCATTTTAACCCCTCTGCTTTTTTGCGTACTCGATATTCTTTCTTAAGCCTTCCTCGATAGAGATCTTGGCTTTCCAACCGAATAATTTTTCAGCTTTGGAAGGATTGCAGCATAATCTTTTTACTTCAGATAATCTTGGTGGAAGATGAACTATCTTAGATTTACTTTTGCTTATTTCTATAATATTTTTAGCTAAATCTATAATGGCTACATCATTTCCTGTTCCAAAATTCACTGCTTCTCCCAATGCTTTTTGATGAGAACCCATGACTAAGAAAGCATTGATCATGTCATCAACATAAGTCAAATCTCTTGTCTGTTTGCCATCACCATAAATTGTTATGTCTTTATTATCTAAAGCTAATGAGATAAATTTTGGAGGAGCATCATAAGTATGGCGGGGACCATATGTATTGAATGGCCTGATAATTGCGATTGGAAGTGCAAATGTATTATAATAAGAAAATGCTAGACGATCTGCTGCTGCTTTGCTTGCTCCATATGGAGAGCTAGGATATAATTCGAATGATTCATCGATAGGCTCATCATGATGGCCATAGATTTCGCTTGATGATGTGCAGACAATTCTTTTTATCCAATCTACAGGTTTTAAATGTTCATCTAAACATGCTTGTAAAACATTCAATGTACCATCAACATTTGTTCTGATAACTTCGCGAGGCTGAGTAAAAGATTTATTTACATATGCTTCTGCAGCAAGATGAAATATTATCTCCGGCTTATTTTTTTTGATTAATTCCATTGCATCTAAATTTCCGACATCCACTGCGATAATACTATTCAGCTTTGGAATCAAATGCGGGATATTTCTCAGGTTATACACATTTCCTAAAACAGAATTTCCTATTACAAGAGCAGAGACTTTTGCTCCATAGGAAATAAGACGTTCTGTCAAATGAGAGCCCATAAATCCATCTGCACCAGTCACTAATACCC
>CAYIFT010000084.1:0-3253 GCA_964362765.1 Candidatus Woesearchaeota archaeon
TTTATACAACAAAAAGCAACTGCGACGGTAATTTTAAGACAAATAATGCAAGATGCGAGCAAAGTTCTTTTTGTTCTAATATTTGTTGTGTTTCTTCTGATAATTCCTGCTTTCCAAATACTCCTTCTCCTGTTTGTACTGGACAAAACGGAAGAAGTTTTAATGATGCTTCCTGCTCTAGTGTTCCTGGATGTGTTCAAGGATGCTGTGTTATTGGAGACCAAAAAAGTTTTAGATCTGAAAATGAATGCAAAAATTTAGCAAATTCTGTTTTTGGAACAAATTATAATTTAGATATTTTCAAACCAGCTGGAAGCGAAATAGAATGTTTAAATTTGAATTTACAAGAGCAAGAAGGATGCTGTGTTGATGATGGTTCATGCAGTTTTGGAAAAAGAAATTCTTGTGAAGGACAATTTAAGTTAAACAGAAAATGCTCACAATTAAATGAGTGCAGACAAAAATGTTCTCCTAAAAATCACAAGGATTGTTATGAAGGCAGTGTTTACTGGTTTGATTCCTGTGGAAACAGGGAAGAATTATTTCAACAGTGTAACTATGAGGAAGGAAAATTATGCGGAAAGGAAAATGGGGATGTAATTTGTAAGGATTTAGACTGCAAGGATACTACAGAATATCCTGCATGGAGCTATACTGGGGGAGCAAGAGAACATGGAGAAGGATGGTGTATTTATGATGGACCAACTGGAAATTTCACTGACAGACCTGGGTCAAGACATTATAGACTAAGCTGTTTAAATGGAGAAGAAGTAATTGAACCATGTTTAGATTTTAGAAAGGAAGTTTGTGCACAAGCTAAAGATGCTGAAGGATATTCTTATGCTTCTTGTATTAGGAATAATATTTATGAAAGCCCAATTAATTCTAATATTTCTAGTGTTGCGCCAGGATTTAAATTTTGGGAACAAAGCAACAAAAATAAAGACCAGTGCAATAAAGGAAGCTCTGAATGCACTGTTGTTTGGGTAAGAAAAAGCAGAACTGATGATTGGGACTGCAAGGCTAATTGTTTTTGTGAAACTCAGCAATTTATAGATGAAGCAAATACTTTCTGCAAAAGTTTTGGGGATTGTGGATTTAGTTATAATATTGCTGAGCAAGAGGGAAGTGCTGGATTTAATGTTTACTGGAGTGAAGGGGGGAGAGGTGATAAACCAACTACACTTTCTCAAGATTATAAGAATTATTTAAAAAAATATGGAATTTATGGCGGGATGATATTTTTAGAAGACAAGATGAAAGAATTTATTCTTGAAATTAATAAAAAAGATTTCGATGAAAAAACCAGAGAAGAATTAACTGAAAAAATAAAAATAATTGGATATGGATTAGCAGGACTTATCGGTTTAGCTGGATTAGAAATTGGCGTTGGAACTTTATTAACGGGGGCCTTAACAAGTGCTTTTTCTGGAACTTGGGTTGGTTCAGCAGCGTCATTTGTAGCCGCTAAATTAGGTGTTACGGGGACTGCTATTACTTCATCAACAACTGGGGCTGCTGGAGCTGGAAGTGCTGGAACTGCAGCAACAAGCGCATTTACTAGTACTTATGTTGCATCGCAGGTTGCTGTTGCTCAACAGTTAGCTGTAGAGGCCGCCAGCATTGCTGAGATAGTTTCTTCTACTTCTATAGGTGGGTCATTATCACTAGGCTCAAATCTTGTAGCAGAATCAGCCGCTATTGCGGAAGCTGCTGCAGCTCATGCAGCTGCCGCTAGTAGTGCAGCTGCTTCTTCTGGTACTGCTGCTGCGGGTGGGACTGTTGCTGGCGGAGCGACAACAGGTCCTGGAGTAATTATTGCTTTAGTAATCGCTTTAATTATTTTAATTGTAACTTTAGTTATTACAATAGTAACTGGAGGCGGAAAAGTAAGAATGAAGACAGTTACATTAGAATGCAATCCATGGCAAGCTCCATTAGGAGGAGAGAATTGTGAGAAATGTGATGATGATCCAACAAGAGTATGCACAGAATATAAATGCAAGAGCTTAGGAACAACTTGTGAATTAATTGAAACTAATGAGAATGAGTTTAAATGTGTAGATAGCAATCCAAATGATTTAATTTCACCAAGGATTACTCCACGTATTTATCAGAGTGATTATACAATTACAAAAGATAAATTAGGATATAAATTTAATCAGGAAGTTGAACCTTTAAAGAAATTTACTTTTGGATTTAAGACAAATGAGGTTGCCACTTGTAAATTTGCATTTAATAATTCAATTAAATATGATGATATGGAATATTATTTTGGAAATTCTTTTTTTAAAAAAGATCACAATATGAGTTTGGTATTAGAAGGAAATAAAGAATTCAAATATTATCTAAGATGTGTTGATATAACTGGAAATTACAATAATGCAGATTATTTAATTAAATTCAGAACAAAAGAAGGACCTGATTTAACACCTCCTATAATTTTAGGCACAAGCATAAAGAATAATGCAGTTGTGGCAAATAATGTAAATCAGTTATTATTAGACTTAGAATTAAATGAACCTGCTAACTGCAGATCTGACAAAAGAGATACTTTGTATGATGAAATGGGCAACCAAAGTTTATGCAATGATGAATTCAGCAGAATTCCAACAGATTACAAGTGCATTGCTGGCTTTTCGGGACTAAAAAAAGGAGCAAATACTTATTATTTCAGATGCCGGGATTTAGCTAACAACACAAATCAGCAATCTTATATCTATAATATAGTAAGAAGCGAACAGTTAGGAATTAATGTAATTGAACCAAGTTCTAAAGATATTTATGTAAATGACATTACTTTAAATGTACAAACTTCTGGCGGAAGCGAGAATGGAAAAGCTGTCTGCAAATATAGATTAGGAAGTTCAGGACTAAATGAATTTAAAGAAACTAATAATATAAGGCACTTACAAAGCCAAATTAACTTAAGAAAAGGAAATTACAAGTATTATATTGAATGTATGGATAGTGCCGGCAATATAAATAAAACAAACATAGATTTCAATGTAATTGTGGAAAGAAAAGGTGATGAAATAGTTAATGTATATAAGGATTTATCCCGAGTTTATGTAATAACTGATGTTGCTTCAAATTGTGAGTACAGCAAAAATGAATTTAGTTTTGGAGCTGGAATTAAAATGAATGGTGATGGAACTACTGTTCATAGTTCAGATGTTGAATTTAATCAAATACATATTAAATGCAAAGATGACCAAGGAAAAGAGTTACAAGGAATAATTGTCAATATATA
>CAYIFT010000085.1:0-3240 GCA_964362765.1 Candidatus Woesearchaeota archaeon
TCTCAAGGAGAGATATTATATGATCACGAATCATCTTATTCATTTTTATATTTCTCCTTCAATGTATTTTGTTGTATTTTATAAATTTGTTCGCACGCCTTAATTCCAAGCTCTAATGTTTTTCTTAACTGATCCTTGCTTAATATCCCATCTAATTGCAGCAGAGTAACCTCCTTCTTTCTCGGCATTACAGCTAATGCTATGTCTACTGCGCCTTCGCTGTCTTCTTCTTCCTTAGTCAAGTCAACAACAGAGTTTCCATTTACTAACCCAACTGACACAGATGATATCAAATCTTTCATCGGTATTCCTGCATCAGCTAAAGCCATCGCTGCAGCAGAGATTCCAGCACATCTTGTTCCAGAATCTGTCTGCAACAATTCTACATATACATCAACTACAGCATTTGGATATTGTTCAAGACTTAATACCGGGACCAAAGCCTTTTCCGTTACCATGCTTATCTCTCTAGATCTTCTCGTAGGTCCTGGCTTCACCCTTTCTCCAGAACCTGAAAAACTCATCATGTTGTAATTGCATCTCAATATTCCCTTTTCTGGATTCTGTAAAAATTTAGGATGTAATGCTCTTGGTCCATATACTGCAGCATAAGCAATTGTCTTTCCAATCTTGAATACAGCAGATCCATCAGCCCTGCTTACTACCCCGATCTTAGCCTCTATCGGCCTTAATTGGTCGTTCGTTCTTCCGTCAATCCTTGCTTTGCTTTTCTCTTTCATTTTGCTTTCCTAATTTCTCCTGTAATAAACCTGTTATTTTATCTGTAAGCCCTTCTTTATGAGCTTCCTTGCTTATCAGATTGATTATGTCTACAGCAATCAGTTCCTTTTCAGGTTCACCTTGAATCCAAACAAACCCGTTTTGTCCTACACTTATCTTGCATCCTGTGCTGTCTTTTATTGTATTAATCATGCTGCCTTGCTTTCCGATTATTCTAGGAACTTTTGATGGATTTACTTTCAATAAGACTCCACCAAATAATTTTCTTAATCCAGGTCCTCTCATCGATAGTTCAATTGCTGACCTTGTAACCTTGCTAACCCCCACAAGTATAATGTCCCCAAAAGTATAGTATTGTGAAAGATCTGCTCCTCTCTCCACAAATTCTGATACCTCTCTCATCGAGAGCACAGCATCAGCAGCGCAGTCTATGTCTACAAACCAATTATTGAAACTCATATCAAGAATCTTTCCAATTACAGTATCTCCTTCCTTCGGACTGTATTTTCCTCTCAAAGATATTATTCTAATTAGTCTTCCTGAAACATTTGTTATTCCTATCACACTTGAAATAACTTTATCACCCTCTCTGAAAGAATTCTGCGCAGGCAAGTAATCCATGCCTACAGCTAGTACTTGTCCAGGCGTTACAATTTCCTTGTCTTTAATTAATAATTCTCCCATTTTAATCTGCCTTGAGTATTCTTATTTCAACATCTCCATGTGTTATCTTATTCAGTTGTCCCATGAATTCATCCTGAATTCCTGCTGGTATCTCCACAACTGCAACCAAAGATCCGTCATTCTGCCATTCATCTCTTAATAATTTGTATCTTTTTAATATGCCATAACTCTGGCCAGCATATTTATTCGGAATTTTCACTGCGAGTTCTCTGACCTCGAATTTGATTGGGATTATTACCCTTATCTTTTTCAGTATGTCATCGATTTGCTCCTCAGCACTCTTGTTCTCATCGATATGAACTTTAGCCTCGTTCATCGCATTCTCGATTCTCTGCGGTGGATGAGGTAATCCTGTTTTGCTGTCAATAGCATTTCTGTGGATTATTTCTATTATCCTCCTTCTTTTCTCCTCTCTTATCTTTTCTCTATGGGCTGCTGTTAACTGTATTTCTCCCTCTTTTATTATTACCTTTGCAATCTCTGTCGGATCTTCTGTTCCGAATACACTCTTCAAAACATTATCCGATGCTCTCTCTCCTTTCTTCACATCCTTAAAAATGTGATCTACTGCAACCACATCATCCAATGAAACATTCTTCCCAGCCCTGTATTCTAAAGCTCTATCGCAGTCTACCAATATTTCAAAAACATTTTCTTGCTTCTTTAGCCTGGCAATAACTGCTCTATCAACATCTACCATATTCATTTATCAAACTTTACAAGTTCTTCCTTAGTAAGTCTTCGAAATTGTCTATCTTCTAGTTTGATATAAGCTCCAGCTATTCTGTCTATATCAAAATCCTTGCCCAAGGCTTTCTTCAAACTAGAAACAGCTAGTTTTGTGCCCTCTTCTAAATTGATGCTTTCCTTATATTGCTTAAGCAACACATCTTTTACCTCTGTCTCTGCCTCTCCGATTGCTGTTGCCTTGTACTCAAAAAATATTCCTGTCGGGTCTGTAACAAAAAGGTGTGCTTTTTCTCCAGCACCCATGAACATTATTGCTACACCAAAAGGTCTTGCTCCTCCCACCTGGGTGTAGAGTTGCTTAAGATCGCATATTTCTTTCACTAAAGATTCTGTTGTGATAGGTTCATTGTAAGTAACTCTATGCTGTTGAGCTATCACTTGCGCTCTCTCAATCAAAATTCTTCCATCGCTCAAAATTCCAGAAGCAGTTGCTCCAATGTGATCATCTACCTGATATATTTTCTCTATAGAATCGCTCACGATTAATTTTTCAGCTACTCTTTTATCAGCCACAATTACTACCCCATCCCTACAGACAATACCAACAGCAGTAGTCCCCTGCTTCACAGTTTTTTTAGCATACTCAACCTGCAATAACCTTCCATCAGGACTGAACATTATTGAAGTCCTATCATAACCCATCGCCTGATGGCTCATCTCGTCTGGTTGCATTTTTTACCTCCTTTACATCAAGTAATTATTAATTGCTTTATTTAACATTCCTGAAACACCTATTGTTTTTATCAGAACACTTTGGTTATTTAAATCTTTTATCAATATTAAAGCTGTTCTTAAATGATCCAAATACTTACTGCTAACTCTTATTAATCCCTTATTCTCCTTATCTTTGTCTAAAAACATTATTCCTGCCTTGCTGTATCCTAATTCACCCATAAATACCATTACCTTCCTTTTAATATTGTCCTTAACGCCTTTTAAGTCGATTTTTTTGTCTGAAATAATCTCATAGACTAGGTACCTTTTCTTCTCCCTTAAACTTGGTAATAATGGCTTAATTTTACCCACCATGAGAAAGATAGCTTTCTTCCTTTCTCTCGTCTTTAT
>CAYIFT010000086.1:0-3213 GCA_964362765.1 Candidatus Woesearchaeota archaeon
ACCAACGGGCAAAGGCGATTGTGTTATAATTGTTACAGTTGGATAACACAAATAGGTACATCCTACAGTTCCAGTATCATTCCAATTAAATGCGGTTTGGCACGTATTTCCATAGCCAAATGATGATGAAGTACCTTGTTTAAAGATGTCATAGAAAGGCCCTATTGGAAAACCTCCTCCAGATTGATTATTAGAACAGAATCTATTCGCAGTTAAATTATTTAAATTTGTCCAACTATTAGCAATGTTAAAACCATGCTGCTGATTAAATTCTGCTGTGTTATTAATGAAGGTATTATTATGAACATTCCACTCAATATGAAAACCACTACGAGAATTATAGTTTGCAATATTGTTCCTAAAAGTATTGTTATTAATAGGTACAAATACGCCGCTGCCACCAACAACAATACCATTATACTGGTTAGAATTCGCAATATTGTTTAAAAAAATATTATTACTGCCACCAGAAATGGCAACACCAACAGCGTTATTATTTGCTGTATTTCCTATAATGACATTATTATAAATTCTATAAAAGGATATACCGTTACCATTAAAATTTACTGAATTATCTACCAGAATTGTTCCATTTGAATCATAAATAAATATACCATTATACTGGTTAGAATTCGCAATATTATTTATAAGAGTATTATAAGAACCATCGATGTGGATGCCTGAATGTAAATTTAAATTCGCAGTATTGTTTTCTATTATATTGTAACTGGAATAAGCACTAATACCAGATCCTGTATTTGCATTTGCAGTATTATTTATTATGGTATGATTAGATGAGTAAGTAATAAAAATACCACCCGAGTTAGAATTCGCAATATTATTCGAAATTTTAGTATTCAATGAAGAACTAACAATACCATAAATGCCATTTGAACTAGCAATGTTGTTATCTATAGCAGTGTTATTTGAAAACGCTCCATGAAAGATGCCATGTATTGTATTTGCATTTACAGTACTGCTCACTATCTTATTATTTAAAGAATAAACAAGGTACATGCCATCAACATTTAAATTCGCAGTATTGTTTTCGAACACATTATTGTCAGAATTATCTATGTAAATGCCTTTTACATAACCACGAATATTACAATTTTTAATCGTGCTACCATTGACTATATGAAGTGTAATCCCATTTGCCAAACCAGAAAGTGAGCGATTTATTAAGGCTCCATTGCAATCTAAAGTAATATCACTAGCGCAGATTTTAATTCCAGTATCTAAATTATAAACACCAGGATTAAAGGTTGTATTCTGAGTTACCTTACAGTTGTTTATAGGAGTTGGACCACATTCTGGATCTGTAGGAAAACAAGTATGAGTAGCAGAAACAAAGTTTACACTTGCTAAAAATAGTGGTATTAAAAACAAAATTATAATATTCTTTTTCGTATTTCAATCCCCCCAAGATAGGAATTATAGTTAGTGATTTACATTTAAATACATTATTACACTCAAGAATATAGGTTATTTCTTTCCTCTTTGAGAATTATAGATTCTTCTTATGTCTTCAATAGAATTTATGTCCTTGACTGTTTTTTCTTGTGATCTTAAGCGTAAAAATTTTGGAAATCTTAAAGCAAATCCTGATGAATAAGTCGGACTCTTCTGAATCTCTTCATAGCCTACTTCAATCACGATTTTAGGTTTTACCTTAACATATTTCCCTTTCTGTTCAATAATTGAAGGTTTTAGTAATTTAGTCAACTCATTATAAGTAATCCCTTCTTCTTGCACTTTCTCTTTTACCCCTGTGCTCACCATTCCGCATTCTAATAATTTATTTCCAGATTTACAAGCGAGCACATAAGAACTTAGGAATCCAGCTCTCTTCCCAGTTCCATACTCAGCTCCCACAATAACAAGATCAAGAGGTTCTAATATCTGTTTTAACTTCATCCATCCTCCAACATATCTTCCAGGTCTATATTCAGAATTCATATTCTTCATCATAATTCCTTCAGTGCCTCCTTTCAAAGCTTCCTGATAGAATTTTTTTGCTTCATTAATATTTGAAGTCACTAATTTCTCAGTTAATCTTATCTTCCCAATCTCTTGCTTTATTATGGATTCAATTAATTTCCTTCTCTCTTTCAAATTTTCATTCATCAAGGATTTATTCTTGTAATAAACAATATCAAAAACATTTAACTCAACAGGAAACTTCTCAGCCACCTCTTCAATATCGTATTTCCTTCTAATTCTCTGAGAAATACTCTGAAAAGGCAGATACCTCTTGGTCTTCTTATCATAACCAACAGCCTCGGCATCTAATATAAAAGAATCGCCTTTAACATGAGTTTTAATGGTATTTATTAAGTCTGGGAATTGTTTAGTCACATTTTCCATTCTTCTTGTAAATAATTTAATCTCTCCTTTATGCTTATGGATCTGCAGTCTAAACCCGTCTAATTTGAATTCACATTGCATAGGCTTTCCTAAATACTCAAACCCTTCTTCCACATTCGAAGCTATAATAGACAGCATCATCTTGATTGGCTTTCCAGGTTTCAAAGAAACAGCTTTCAATTCATTATTCTTAGCTAATTTTGCAACTTCTCCATAATCTACAGTTAAATCAAAAGCTGACCCAATCTCTTTAATCTCTTTATTAAAAGCCTTAGCAATAGCATCTCTCATAACTCCGGCTGCAATTCCAATTCTCAAATCTTCAAGAACTGTTCTTACAATAAATCTTGCTTCTGTAGGATACGAAGATGTTAATAATTCAGCAACTAAAGAAATCTTTCTGTCTACAGTCCCTTCACCTTCTAACTCAGATAATTTTCTTATATTCTCAATAATCTTCCTGATGGTTAATTTAGAAGAAAATAAAGTAGCTTGTTTCTTTTTATTCATTAATTCCTCAGCCACATCTCCTAAATCACCTACTTTACTCCATCTTATTTCCACATCTTTGGCAGAAATTCCAGTAGCTTGAGAAATAGCCTTTATCATTAATTTAGAACTAAATCCAATCTTTCTTTCATCCCACTCTGGAAATATCCTTCCTTCTAATAAGTATACAACATAGCTTAAAGATTCAGATGGAATTTTCTTTATGAAATTGGAGACAATATCTGTTTTTTCCAACCTCTTTGTTGTTTTCTCAAGTTCTTGATAGATCTTGACTAAGTCTGAATAATCCATAATATTAAGCAGTTAAATTCTATTTATTTAGTTTTCTATGCTGGT
>CAYIFT010000087.1:0-3195 GCA_964362765.1 Candidatus Woesearchaeota archaeon
TAGCCTCAGGACCAATTAGTTTTATGTCTTTATTTGATAGATCTACCTATGTTGTACGTCAAGGAGGCACACGTAGGGGTGCGAATATGGGAATTCTAAGATACGATCATCCAGATATAATGAACTTTATCACTTGCAAAAAAGATAACATGTTCTTGGAGAATTTCAATATATCTGTAGCAATAGATGAATTTTTCATGGAGGCAGTAAAAAACAATGAAGAATATGATCTTATTAATCCAAGAACTAAAGAGTCTGCAGGAAAATTAAATGCACGAGAGGTATTTAATTCTATGATCAAGAATGCATGGACAACAGGAGACCCTGGTTATGTAGTAATAGATAGAATAAATAATACAGATTCAAACCCTACACCTGCTCTAGGACAAATAGAAAGTACTAATCCCTGCGTAACTGGAGATACATTGATCTCTACTGAAAATGGGTTAATAAGGATGAAAGAATTAGTTGAAAATTATGCTAATGGTGGCATAAAGATAGCAACTGATAATAGAGTTCCTACAGAAATAAGAGACTCGAATGGAGTGGTACAGGTTTTACAGCAAGATCAGGCTGGACTATCATTTGATAATATAACCAAAGCATTTTCTAATGGGGTTAAGGATGTTTATAAAATAACAACCGAATCTGGTTATGAATTAAAGGCAACAGTAGATCATAAGATATTAACTAAATATAACGGCGATTTAAACTGGACAAGCGTGGATAAATTGAATCCGGAAATACATGAAATATTAATACAATCTGGCGAGGGAAAATTTAATGACCGATATGAATTGCCTTTTAAAATTGAAAATGAATTTATTGGGTCTAATGGTAGGAAATACAAACTTAATTTACCTTATGTATGGTCAAAAGAATTAGGTCAGATATTGGGTTGGTTAATTGGTGACGGTTGGTTAAGAACTGGTGATAAAGATTGTAGAATTGGTTTTACTTTTTCTGAAGATGATATAGAAATTATGAGTTATTTAAAACCCATCATTAATAAGTATTATGGAAATGAGATAAAAGAAGTAAAGAGAAGTAATGGAGTTTATCACTTATCTTACCATTCAAAATATTTTGTAGAATTTTTTAGAAAATTAGGGGTAAAAGCAGTAGATGCTGATAAAAAGCTAGTACCTGAAACAATATTTTGTGCACCTAAAGAAGCTGCCATTGGATTTTTACAGGGATTATTTACAGCAGATGGCACAACTGCAAGAGAAGAAATAAATAATGTAAGTTATATTAGATTAACTTCTAAATCTGAAGAGCTGCTTAAAGGAGTTCAAATATTATTATTAAATTTAGGAATAAAAGCAAAAATTTATGATAGAAGTAGAAATTCTCGAGATGGTCTCTTTGCTTATAAGAATAAAAAAGGTGAAATGGTGTATTATAAATCTGATGGAATATTGTTTGAGCTACATATCAGTAAGGAAAACATTCTCAAGTTTATTAATAAAATAGGATTTTTATTTAATAAACAGAAGAAGAATATTGATAAATTTAGAAATGTTAAGTTCTATAAAGAAACATTTATGGAAAGAATTAAATCTATAGAACATATTGGAAAAAAAAACGTTTACGATTTAACAGAACCAAGAACTTTAAGCTTCATAACCAATGGAATATTATCACTCGACTGTGGCGAACAGCCCCTCTTAAGTAGCGAACCATGCAATCTCGGTTCGATTAATCTATCTAAATTTGTAAAAGAAGATTTGTCTGATATGGATTGGAATAGATTAAGGAATTGCGTTCATTCATGCATTCACTTCTTAGATAATGTAATTGATATGAATAATTATCCGCTTCCTCAAATAGAATGGATGGCTAAGATAAATAGAAGAATCGGTCTAGGAGTGATGGGATGGGCTGAAACACTAGCAGTGCTAAATATTCCTTATAACACAGATGAAGCAATCAAGAAAGCAGAAGAAGTGATGAAATTCATTGATGATGAAGCCATGAAATTTTCTCAAGACATCGCTAAAGAAAGAGGAGTATTTCCTGCATGGAAAGATTCTATTTTTGATAAAGAAGGAAAATACTTTAGAGGTCAGGAAGCTTATCCAAGAAACTGCGCTAGAACAACCATCGCACCTACAGGGACCATTGCATTGACAGCAGGCCTTCAAGGAGCAGGTATAGAGCCTTTCTTTGCTGTTGTCTATGTAAGATATAATGCTCAAGCAATAGATGCATTAAGGAAAGGAGAAAAGCCTAACCCTAAAGACGTATTCTACGAAATTAATCCTTTATTCAGGAAGATAGCAGAAGAACAAAATTACTTTGGACTACAAGAGCAAGAACTATTGGATAAGATAGAGAAAAATCACAAATCTTTAGTAGGAATCCAAGAAATTCCTGATGAGATACAAAGAAGATTCCTAACAAGCCACGATCTTAATCCAATGGACCATATTATGATGCAGACAGCATTCCAGAAATACACAAATAATGCCGTATCAAAAACAATTAATCTAAGAAATGAAGCAACAGAAGATGATGTAAGGGAATGCTACACGTTAGCTTATGAATTGGGATGCAAAGGTGTCACAATATATCGAGATGGTAGCAAGACTCAGCAGGTTCTAAATCTAAGTGAAAAGAAAACTGTCCAAGAAAAAGAAGCAGAAACTCCTGAAATAATTCAAAGACCGAAGAAAACATATGAATTAAGCAGTTATTATGAAATAACAACAGGTCAAGGGCCTTTACACGTTCATATTAATTACGATGAACAAGGTCCTACAAAAATATTTGCAAACATAAGCCCTACAGGAACAGAAATAAGCGGCATGACAACAGCTTTAGGAATTTTACTTTCGAAGTACTTCGAGATTGGAGGCGATCCTGTGAGAATATTGAAGCACCTTAACTCCATCAAAGGCGATAGATCATACGGCTTTGGTCCAAAGAGAGTGGATAGTGTTCCGCATGCAATCTCAAAAGTCTTAAGAGACCATCTCATTAAGACAGGTAAGCTGAAGAACGGAGAAAATGGACAGACAACATTGACAAGTGGATTAACTAATGTTCCGGAGAAGTCTGCATTGGAAGACGAGAAGCCGGGTTTCATTCAGATATCATTGTACTGTCCTAAATGTTTCAGTGCAAATGTAGCAATGCAGAGCGGCTGTACAAAACCAACATGCTTAGATTGTGGTTACAGCGAATGCAGCT
>CAYIFT010000088.1:0-3144 GCA_964362765.1 Candidatus Woesearchaeota archaeon
TATTAAGAATAAATTATTGAAAATAAGCGATAGAATAATTCATCTTTAATTATTCTTCCATCATCTGCTCAATACTGTACTCCATATCTTTCTCATCCTTTATCAGCTCTTTATTTTTTAAGTATTCTCTTGCTAATATCCAGAATATCAATCCTAAACTCTTCTTTCCTTTATTATTACAAGGCAGCACAACATCGATGTAATTGCTCTCATTGTTTGTATCGCACAAAGCAATTATCACAGCTCCTACACTAATTCCATCTCTAACAGCATCCTTGT
This sequence comes from Candidatus Woesearchaeota archaeon, assembly GCA_964362765.1. Lineage (GTDB taxonomy): Archaea > Nanobdellota > Nanobdellia > SCGC-AAA011-G17 > UBA489 > CAYIFT01. The sequence goes on from CAYIFT010000088.1 coordinate 280, forward strand.
CAGGCCATGGATCTACAACAATTAATACCTTCACTTCCACAAAATCCTCTAGTTGCGTGTTTGTCAATATTCCAGGGTGATATCTTCCAGCATAGCATTTAATTCCTGTCAGCTTGCTGAACATCTTGATTGCCTTCCATCCATTCTCTCTTTTTCCAACAACCATGATTTCTTCTGGTTTATATCTAGAAATAAACTTAGAAGCTACATCAATCCTGCTGTTGATAGTCTGCACATTTAATACTGCCAGTCCATCAGGCCTAATTTTATAGATAAAAGGCTCCATATACTTAGTTCTGAATTTTGTACCTATGTGTAGCCCGGATTTCAAATACAAATCCAAAGGTACAAGTAAAGATTGTTCTACCATAAGAAGTTCTTGAAAATACAGAATATTTAAATTTAACTATTCAATTTGTGTAACTATTTGACCAACCCTTGAATGGGTTAATGTGGATCCTTGTTCTTTATAAACTACCACCAAATCTGTTTTGAATTTAGATCCTCTTGGTGAAGTTAAAGAATTATCGCATGTTGCAGAAGGGCTGCATCCATATGGCCCAAAATCCTTACAACAGTTAGTGAATCCAAACCCACTAGTATCAAAACATTTAATTCCAATGTCATTATCCCCTGGAATAATCACTCCAAAAGTTTTTAAAGGTGCTTGTTGCCCGTCATAAAAAGGTGGTGATGCTGCTGGTAATGCAATATATGCAAATCTACCATCGCACTGTGTAGCACTTGGGTCTGTGTATACTGCAAAGGTGTCTAAATTACTGCCTATACCGTTCTGAACATATATATCTATATCTAAGTCTAACTTATTCACCTTAAAATCTGAACATGCAAATCCGATACCAATATTACAATTAGAAGGAAGAAATCTTCCAGGACTTAATACCCCAAAAAAAGCTAAGGCTGCTATCGCAATAAGAACAACTAATAAAGCCCATCCATAAGTCATTAAGAATTCCATTGCGGCTTGCGCTCTTTTTTTCATAATCACAATCCTTAATTCTAATTAGAGAGTTTATATACCTGCTGTAGAGAAAATACAAATAATAAAAATAAAAAGAAAAAAGAGACTTAGAAACTTTTTCTAATGTCTTTTACTATATTTTCTGATTCTTTTCTTAATCCCAATCCAAGTCCAATTCCTAATGCAAGAGCAATTCCTACTGCTAAAGCTCCTACAATGAGCAAGAAGGTATTTTCTAGTATTCCTACTTCAACACCTATCTGCTTCAATGCTATAATAAGTACCATCACTACAACAACCACCTTCAAAATAACACCTGAAGCCTTTGCTCCTCTCTGCTTGCTATGTTCTTCAATCTTAAGTTGTATGTAGTTTGCTACTGCCAGTCCAAATAACAACACGACTATAGCAACAATAACCTGTGGTAACCACATAACAAATCTGTCAAGAATCGAGCTTAATGTTCCAAGATTTACTAATGCAACAGCCTGCTGTAAGAATAATATTATGATATACCACTTAAAAATCTCTCCCGCAATAGCTGGCACATGTGTATGCCCGATTGTTTTTGTTAATTTGGTTTTTCTTACAAAATCATCAACCTTTAATTTTTCTAGAATAACTCTTAAAGCATGGCCTAAAATTACAGCCACAAAGCATCCAATGATAAGAACAATTACCGCAGCAACAATAGCTGGCAACTGACTAACTATTGCCACCCAAATCTCACTTAAAGGATTAATAATAGCCTGACTTGTCTCTGAAATAAAACCTGCCACTAGCAGCCACCTCCGTTTTTTAGTATTATTATTAAAAGTTTCAATATACATCACTTTAAATAGTTTTATAACCACTCGATAAATGTAACAAATATTAATTCCTGCATCAAGCAAGTTTTCCAGGCAATGGCCTTTTAATTGTTATTGGAAGAACGTTCATATAAAATTCCTTTTTTGCTATTTCAATAGGGCTGTATCTCATCTTCTCAAGTTCTTCCTTGGATAGATTCATTAAGACAGGAGCGCCCATTGCAATCTGCAAAGCTCTTGCTCCTATGATTCTTGCTTCCTCGAATTTTGTATATTTCATTTCAAAAATCCTCTCAAGAATTTTCCTTTCTCTGTAGCTATATCAATCATTTTTTCTATATCATCTAAGCTTAATTGCATTTCACATCCCTTCTGCATCGCACATATTAATCCATCCTCTGTTGTTGTCACGCTTAATCTCGCATCAATGCTCTTCCACTCATTTATATCAGGATCTACTATGAATTTATTTTTAATTTTTGACACTGTCACCATTATCGGAAGTTTTTTCAGAGGCAATCCTTTGTTTGTTCTATTCTCATAATTTACTTTTCCTTTCTTCGCATCGTATTCTGGAAACTTTGTATCTCTCAGAGCCGCGAGGGCTGCTAATGCAGCAGCATCAAATAAATTTCCGTTATCATTTATTGGATAAATATCAAGAAATATTGCCCATACTCTTTCTCCTTCTTTTATGCATAATTTTTTTAAGTCTATCATATTACTTTCTCTTATTCCTCTATCAATAATCCTTGCTAATTCTATCGAATCGATACTTGGTGGTCCAGATTCAAATTCTGGATTGCTCAAAGGCAGTAACTCTGCACCAATTATAAGTATGCCATCATCTGGTGTATCCGGAAATGGTTCTCCAACATCTAGTTTAACTCCAGCCACCACTTCAGTTTCTCCTATTCTAACTCTCACGCTTCCTTCTGCAGATTTGCTTGAAACACCATACTCTACTGTAATAGGTTTTCTGTAATCTAGTAATTTTCTTCTATCTTCTCTCATATCCTTCTCAAGGAGAGATATTATATGATCACGAATCATCTTATTCATTTTTATATTTCT
>CAYIFT010000089.1:0-3095 GCA_964362765.1 Candidatus Woesearchaeota archaeon
TAGGAAGACATTATTAAGTTTTCTTCTCTTCTTGAAACCAAGAACATGATGATAGAAATATAAAGCAGCGCCTACCGATCCACCATCATCTCCTGCTGCAGGGAATATGAATACATCTTTGAAAGGAGTTTGCTTCACGATCTTTCCATTAAGTACTGAGTTGAGAGCCACGCCGCCACCAAGAACAAGATTATTATGTCCTATTTTTTTATGAATATAATTAAGCATATTAAATACAATATTCTCTGTAGATTTTTGCAAGGATGATGCTATATCAAACTTATCTAGATTTTTAAAGAGGCGAATAAATTTTTTAGAATACATTGACCTTGCGCTTTTATGAAAGCTAAAGTAGTCGAGATTAAGTTTTATTGATCCATCTTTTACTTGTTTGTAAAGTTTTTTCACGAGAGACACGTGAATTGGCTTACCATAAGCTGCCATCCCCATCACTTTATACTCCCCATCATTCACCTCAAACCCTAAAAAGGCAGTAAAAGTAGCGTAAAGAAGGCCGACCGAATGTGGGAATTTCATTTCACCTTTGGGATATAATTTGTTACCTTTGGCATATCCATATGATCCGGTTGTCCATTCTCCAACTCCATCGAGCGTAAGAAAAGCTGCTTCCTTAAATGGTGAAGGATAATAACTTGCGGCTGCATGGGATATGTGGTGCGGTACAAAAAAAACTTTATTGGGACTAACCTTTAATTTGCCTATAATAATCGATTTCACCCAGAGTTTCTCAGTTAAGAAATTCTTCATAAAATCTATGAAGAATAAGTAAGAGGAGGGGAAAAAGAAAAGACTAAGCATCAAATTTCTCTCAAATTTCCTGAACGGCTTCTCGTAGAATACAACATAATCAAGGTCAGAGGATTGAATACCCGCTTGTTCTAAACAAAATTTTATAGAGCCCTCTGGAAAACCTGAGTCATGCTTTTTTCTTGAAAATCTCTCTTCAGCTGATGCGGCAATGATTTCTCCATCTTTAATTAATGCAACAGCGGATTCGTGGTAATAACAAGAAATACCTAGGATATACATCAATATTGTTTCTTAACATCATCTAATGTATCCGAGGGGATATCCCAGGAACTCCATGTCTGTTTATTTTCTTTTCGGTTGAATTTAACTATTAAAGCGAATAAAGGAGCAAATAAGAAAAAGCATAATGATAGAAAAACTGTAGCTTGGAAATCAGCTATTCTCTTGGATAAAGTTCTTATAAGCTTCACTTCGTCTTTATTAAATTGTATAGGTATTCAGCGATTAATTTATCTCCCTTGGCGCTCCAATGGCCATCACAAATAAAATATTCTGGAATTTTATCTTCTGGAAGATTTGCAAAAACATCTATAGGGTCAATAACTTGCCATCCTTGATTACTTAAACTTTTTTTGAATTTCTCCATCTTAGGTGATTTTTGTTTTCCACTGTTTAGATAATGATACACATCGGTAGCAGAAGGGATTACGAGAATGTATTTATCTTTATCTCCAATGAGTTTTGAAAATTTTTCATGCACGAGCAAACTGGCAATAATCGCATCGTCTGAGAAATCTAAGTTATAGGTGAATTTTTTTGCTCCTGCACTGTCTTTACTAAAATAAAGGTTATAAGCTTGTATGAAATTAGATAGATTTAAGAAAGCGCTGAAATCTTTCCAATTTGAATAGACTGTAAAATGCGCTGCTTTATTCTCTGGCTCCAAGCCAAGCAAATACTTTCCTTCCACTTTTTCAGCAAAGTAGACAGGCTCTACATCTTTTTTGTCATCTGACAACTTAAAAAAAGGTCTATAATAAATCATAGCCGAGCCTTGCCATGCTTTAAGATCATTATCTGCAAAATCATTCCCAACTGTAAGACCAACTATTACTGAATCATACTCAAATTTACTCGCAAAGTCTCTGTATAAAATATATTCATTTAATACAGCAAATCCTGATCCGGAATTTCCAAAATTGAGAAATTCTTTCCCAGATATTTTTTCCAGTTGTGCCGTTAATATTTTATCTTGGTCAACGCCCCACCCTTCAATAAATGAATCACCGAACACTAAGGTTCTACCTAGTCCAGAAGTACTCCTCTCTTTGTCTCTTGCCCCGTAGGAATTAAATTTATAATTAACATCAATACAATAGTTCGCAATACGTCCTTGATAATTTGGCACATTCCATGAGCCCCATGAATGATACTCGGTTCTCCCTCCAACTAAGTTCGCCGATGTGTAGCCTTTAATTATTCTTAAATATGCCGGCTCCCAATTCAACCCCATTTTTTTAATCAAAAAGATCGAAAAAATTTCAATACTTACTAAAAGAATGATCAAGACAAAAAAAACAAGAAGAAGTGTGAAGATTGCCTTTTTTCTAGATATCTTTTTGGGAAAATATTTTTTTAACTTCTTGAGAATTTGTTCTCGTTTAAAAATCATAGCTCAGTTTAGCATAAACCTATTATTGTTGTAAACATTACGTTTAAAGGTTATGATTAGAGCTTAACGATGTTAACATCACCTGATCTAAATATTATCCTTGGATTTTTGATCTTAAGATCGGATAGTTTTGCGTAGGATTCTCTAAGAAGTAAATAATCGAGGGAGTATTTCTTTTGAAGAGATTTTATTGATACTTTAAGAACTGGATATATTTCTTGAATCTGCATAAGGCCGGGGTTGTCTGCGTTAACTAAAACGTCTGCCTTTGTATTATAAACCGTCATAGTTGTAATTTGATGGGGGATACATAAGACCCTTGGTCTGCCTTTTAGTTTGTTTATAAATTTATACGCATTTTGTAGGTCAGCTGTAAGTGATCTGTTTTTGTCAGCTATAATACCCTTGATTTGCATGAATAGAATTAGCGACAAATTGCCCAACAAAAGAACCACGAGTATGAACACTGAAATTGCTGGATACTGCTTTAAAAAATAAAAGAATAGAACTGACGCAAGAATTACAGAAGGAACGGATGACATCTCCATATATCGTTGTCCCTCCCCAATTGGTATTAATCTTTTTACTTTTAAAACTATTGCGCCAAAAACATAAAAGAAAAGTATCCAAATTGCCATCCGCCAGTAAATAG
>CAYIFT010000090.1:0-3092 GCA_964362765.1 Candidatus Woesearchaeota archaeon
TCATAAATATCTTGAGTTATTTTTATTTTATAAATCTAACGTTTTTTATAAAGTAAATAGCATAAACCAATTCCAATTAAAGCACCTAGAAAATTATAAACTAAATCCAGCATTGTGTTAATCCAGTCTGAACTAATCCAATATAAAGAATAATCTCCTGCTCCTCTTCCTGTTACACCCTCACCTTCTCCAACAAAAAAGTAACCTGCAAATTCGTAGATTTCTCCGATAGCGCCTATGCCTTGAGCGATTAAGAAAATTGATAATATTATGAAAAAATTATGCAATTTATCTTCTGTAAAGAATTTTTTGAAAAAAGAGAAGAATAACAATGATAATGCAATTCCACTAAATAAATGAGTGATATGATCCCATTGGAATGGATGAGGTGAAATATGCTGTTCCCATATTGGATCAAAATATCCTAGTGGAGACTTGTAATAAAATCCGAAAACACCTGCATTATGAAGAGCAAGTGCAAGAAGCATAATCAAGTATGATAATGGATTTTGATTTAATTTATCATATAATATATAAAGTAATGTCATTATAATAAATATAATTATACTGTCCGTGATATAACCATAGACTTTTGTTAATAGTGCTGAGGTTACAAAAAATAATATGACGATTATAGAAAGCAGATATAATCTTGTTTTTGTTTGCATGCATAAATGTTTTAAACCATGATTTAAATCTATTTCGATACGGGGTTGTAGTCTAACTTGGCATGATACCAGCCTAGGGCGCTGGCGGTCGGGGTTCAAATCCTCGCAACCCCATATACCAAAATGTTTATAAATTATTAACCTTAAAGGATTGGGCAGTGAGGGGGTTTATGAAAGGAATGAAAATATTGACTTTTATTGCAATATTAATAATATTTTTACCATTTGTTCTTTCTGAAGATGGAGTAAAATTAGAATTAGCTAATGCTATTACAAATGTAGAGGCAGGTGATAAGGCAGTTTATACATTGAGGTTAACCAATGAGAAAGACATTAGAGATACTTTTATAATAAATACCGAGGTTTCAGCGCTTTTATTCTCAGACGTACTTGATGATATAACAATATTTCCAGGGCAATTAAAGCTAGATCCGGGACAAAGTAAAACACTTAATGTTACAGTATCTACTCTTGAGACAGCTAGATCGAATACTGTGTTTGATTTCAAGATTAATATAATATCCATTGATAATCCAATTGATGAACATAGCTATAATCTTTCAGGATTTGTGATAGCATCGAAGGATATTGTGCAGATAATTCCTGAATTGCCAGATAAGATAGCGCCGAATGAGGACCTGATACTTAAAGTAAAATTCAAGAATAAAATCAATTCCATATTAAGAGATTATAAACTCCTTTTTTCTAGCGAAGTAAATGATCTAAATAAGGAATCTGATATAACATTGATGCCGATGGAAGAAAGAATGGAGGAGTTTTTATTCAGATTAGGCAATATAAAACCAGGGGATTATGGGGTAAGCATAGGACTTTATGAGGGAGATAATCTCAGAGGGTCTTTTTTAGGGGCATTCACAGTTATCGAGAAACCTTTAGCTGAGGAGAAAAAGGATGAGATTAAGAGTTTCTTAAAGAATAAACTTGTGATTACAAAGAAAAATGTTGGTAATGTGATGAGCAGGCAAAGAATTGAAATGAAACTATCTAGCTTTAGTAAATTATTTACAGCTTATAGACCCGAACCTAATATAGAAGATAGTAAACTCGTATGGGAATTTACATTGAATCCAGGGGATGAATACGATGTGGAGGTTGTTACAAATTATAGAAGCATACTCTATGGATTATTAGTCATTATTATATTCATCTTAGCTTTGTTATTGCATATTGATAGAAGCGTAGTAATAAAGAAGAGAATATTCAGAATAAAGGAAAGTGCAGATGGAATATCTGAATTGAAGATATTATTACATATGAAAAATGGAAGCGGAAGCGTTCTAGAGAATACAAGGATAATTGATTTAATACCAAATATTATTGAACCTACACAAGAATATGGAACTTTGAAGCCAACTACAGTTCAGAAAGGAATGCATAGTATAAGATTGATATGGGATATTGGAAAGATAGAGTCAAGGGAAGAAAGAGTAATAACATATAAAGTTAAAGCTAAATTAAAATTAGCTGGTGAAATAATATTGCCTGCTGCCGCCGTACATTATATGAAGGGAATAAAATTAGTAACTGTGAAATCTGCCCGATTGCAATTAAAACCGAAAGTAAACATAGAAGGCACTTAATTTTTTGTGACAATTAAAGATCCGAGAACAAAAGAACAATTAAATCTATGTAAAAGGGTTAGTGCTCTTTTAGATAAGTTACGTGGAAGAAATGATCCGAGATTGAGTGAAATAATAGATGTTTTAGCAGAAGCAACAAAAACAGAAAGTTCCGATATTCATTATGGACAGATTTTATATCGAGGCAGTATTGCTGTCTTTAGTTATGTAGAGGGCAAATATCCAGATTTATATAGACTTATTCAAAGCGTTCGTAAAGATTTAAAGTCTGAATAAATGTTTCTTAACTTAACAGTACTTCCGAAAGTGGAAAGTGAATAAATAAGTTAAGCACTCCCTCCTTCAACCATTTGATTTTTAATAAACCAAACAACCATTATTATAAGTATAATTAAAAGAACAAATGATAAAATTAATAATAATAAACTCTTTAAGAAAGCAATAACTACAGAACCACCTAAAACAATAGCTATAACAACTAAAACAAAGATTGACTTATTGGAGGGGGCAACAAGCTAAACTGGCAGAACAAGAATTAGAATTTAATGGTTACAAGCCTTGTACTAATGGTTTAGATGATTCGTTTTCCACTTTTGGTCTTTCGGATCAACTGCTTAAACCAACATATTTAAAAAACCTTTAAACACAATAATATCCAGCCCCGTCTAGCTCAATTCAGTTTAACTGAGAGCAGTGGTAGAGCGCACGGCTGTAGATTTCACAAGCAGAGGTTCTGGAAAGAAACAATGAATGCTTGTTAGCCGTGACCGTGATGTTGCTGGTTCGAGTCCGGCGACGGGGATTTTTATTATTATATTTTTTA
>CAYIFT010000091.1:0-3039 GCA_964362765.1 Candidatus Woesearchaeota archaeon
AATATTTTAAGCTCTATAACCTTAGTGTATATTTGTTTGCGTATATAAATGGTTATATTCAATCAGCCGCCTTTGTATTACAATTAAATTAAATTTGTTCTATATTCTTCTTTTTTTAAAGTTTCAATAAATGATTCAAATTCTCGAATAAGAGGTGCTGTTTGAGTGTACTGACCATGAAACTCCGCTACTTTATCTAAAGGATAAATGGTAACAACAGGATGAGCACCATTTCGAAGTTCAAGTATCTCTTGTATTCTCACACTGCTATTAGGATTATTTTTTACTAATTCTTCCAATGCTTTATTGATCTTTTCCATTATCGGTATGAAGCTGAAAAGATTTATAAAGTTATGCAAGGCGGCTGACTCTCGGATGCCCTTCGGGTACCCTTCTTTTAGAGTCCAAGTTTTCCTTTAAATAGTCGGCATCCTCGTCCTCACTCCTTTCAGTCGTTCGGAGAATATAACAGCGATTAGGTTCAATTGATTTCTGGCGTACTAAAATCTCTCGTAATCATGCCCTCGGTGGTCAATTGCAACTAAATAGACTTTCTTCTCCTTTTCATCGATTCGGAATACAATTCGATATTTTCCAACTAACCGTATCGACTTATATCCATGAAGTCTCCCGGATAGATATCCACCAATGTTAGGATCTTCCTGAAGTCTCTTGATCTTCGCATCTAATGCATAAACAAAATGTTTATTTTTCTCGAATTTTTTAAACTCTTCAGAAAACCTGTCTGACCTGATTACAGTCCACACCATTAGATGTCACTTACTGATTTTACCTCTTTTATTCTACCATTTTTAATATCTTCCTCGCTTTGTCTGATTTGCTCCATCGTATTTTCATTAGATATTATTTCAAGAGTTTCTAAGATTCTCTCCATTTCTTCTTTTGTAAGCATTTTTTTCTCTATTAGTTTCAATTCCTCGTATACCTTATTTAACGTTACTGTTTCAACCATATTAAATTAACGACCGTGTATTCATTTATATATCTATCGGCGCCAGAAATCAACTCTTCGGGACTTCGGCCCTCGTCTCGGCTAGCGCCTCGAGAACCTAACACCAATTAGGTGACATAATGCTCGGGTAGGCATAAAAATATCACTTATAGACTCTTCCCCTATGGTCTAAAACACGTATGAACACTATTTTTCTTGTTTGATCAACATCAACCAATGCTCTGTAATCGCCAATTCTAAATTTATAACATTTTTCTCCCTCATAATGCTCTAAGTAACGAAATGGATTTTCGCATTCAAGAACCCGCAACCTTTTCCTTATTCTTTCTTCAACTTGCTTATCATGCTTTTTAAGAAAACTATCAACTTTTGGGTGAAGTTTCACTTGATAAATCATTATAAATCAACATATTCACTTTCTGGAGTTTCTCGTGCTTCTTTCAAAGATTTCTTAGCATAATCGCTTAACTCGAAATCTTCGGATAACAGATCTTTTATTATTTGAATATCTTTTCTTAATTCAAGAATATCGTAATGTATGGTTTCAATTGTTGTTGCCATAGACTACCATTAGTTGTTGATATTTATAAGCTTTTGCCTGCCCTGCGCCTTACTTTCTCGGACTTCGTCCTCGAACCCTCGTTTCACTCGGGGTGCCTAACAATAGTTAGTTTCAATTGAGAAAGAGGACTATTTTAAGGGGCTTGGAGCTAAAGCAATACTACTTTTCCATTTTCTATCTTAAATTCTCTATCGTCATATTCTTTTAATGGATCTTCCAGACCAAAATACGAACAAACTTTTCTTACACCATTTTCTCTTATGTACCTTTTTTCAGTCAATGATTCTGAAACAATTCTATCATATAAAACTGCATTTAGATGGCATAAATGTCTTGCACTTTCACTCCCCTTGGTCGCTCACTTCGATTAATTATTATCTCTTCGCATTTCTCCACAATAATATGGCTAAATAGCCAGCTATTAAGATAGCAACCCAGCTTACCCACATAGGAGCATCCCAATTTCCAAATCTAGCAGGGATAGAATAAATAATTCTTATTAAATGTAATAGAGCAATCAATCCAAAGATAAGTACAGTAAAATAATGTATATTTTTATGGTTCATATCTGCTCCTTGAATAATCTCTTGATCTAGATAAATCTTTCGATTTTCTTCCTAGTTTAACTTCAAACCCATAATAAAATGGAATCTTTAATTCCCCGTCTGTTCCAGTACCATAAATTCCACCCACATAAAACATAATATTTTCTTTTACTCTAAATCTAGCCTTGACATCCACTCTGTTTCTAGACGGTTCAAAATTGAAATCATTGAAATGAGGCAAATGTAAACTCTTTACAACATCTCTTATATTATCTTCTACATACTCTTTAACATTATTAAAACCAACGTACAACTCACCAAGCAAAGGAAATTTCTTTGCAAATTCCCTCACTTCTTCCCTCCATTCTTCTAACTGCTCTCTGTAATCCTTTGATATTAGCCTCCTTGTTCCTTTAAATAATCCTTTGATATCATTCCCTTGAACTTGTGTTGTATCCTCAATTCTATCAAGCGAGCTTTGATAACCTCTACTGCTTCCTGTTACCGTAGCTGCTCTTTTTCTTGCTCTTCTTTCATATTTATCCTCTTGATACCCCTGAATTTCCCTCATTCTAATCTCTCTATAATCAGGAATCTTAAATCCAGGAGTATTATCAAATGGCATTGCAGCTACTTGAAATCCACCATAGCTCTGATCTTTTCTATGCTGTGGTCCATAATCTTCTGTACTTTCTTCTTTCTTTTCATCCAATCTTTCTTCTTGTGATTTTCTTATTTCAGCTTCTAATTTATTAATACCCTCTTCTAATCTAATTATAGAAGAATCCTCAGTTGTTTTACAAGAGCCCAATAAAGGCAGTGCTATTAAGATATTAAATCCCGTTTTCATTGATGTTTTAAAATTCACTCCTCATTCCCCCAAAGAATCAGAATTTAATAATAATTTAATATCTTTATAAATATTTTGTCACTGGTGGTTTGTAAATTAGATTTATAAA
>CAYIFT010000092.1:0-3036 GCA_964362765.1 Candidatus Woesearchaeota archaeon
GTGATATAGAAATCCTTATAAAATAAATTTAAAGTTTAGTTCTTATGCTCCAGTCGTCTAGTCCGGTCAAGGATCTCGGCTTTTCGAGCCAAGAACACGGGTTCAAATCCCGTCTGGAGCAAATCCTTCATTTAGTAAATTAACTAATAATTTATTCGTTTTTACCTAACTTTTGTACTTAATTATTCGATATAAAATTAAGATGAATCAATAAGCTTTATAAATCTTTATGCCAATAATAGCATCATAATAATAGGGGGTATAAACATGATGAAGATATATAGCGTCTTAGTTGTTATAGGATTATTATTAAGCAGTGTTGCAGTGTTTGCAGATGAGAACCCTAATGTGGGTGTAAATGTTCCTGCAGTAGGAAGGAATGTCAAATTACCAGATACTGTTGTAGTATTCTCAATATACTATCCTGGTGTAGGTGCGAATTTAGCTTGGAGAGACATCAGGAGATTTGGAAAGGAAAAACTAATCGAGGTTCTACAATCACCTTCAACAAGAGTGACTGCAAAAATCTTTGAAAACGGTGTTTACAGACCTTTGGGAAGAAAGGAGTTTCTTAAGATATTAAAGGCAGAAGGTTATGAAACAGGAATAGTAAAACCTAAATTAAGAAAGGGAACTTTCAAAGAAACAAGAGCAAAGGCAAGGGAAAGCATGGATATTGGAAAGTGCACATCGATTTTTGTAGCAGGTCCGAATGAAAATATGCCTAGAAGACTATTTGAGAGACTACAAGAGAAAGAGAAGATAAAGATATTAAGTCATCCTAAAACAAAGGCTTATTTAAAGAGATGCATATAACTCTTTCTTTTTTTATTTTACCCATGGAAAGTTATAAATAAGATAAGAATTCTATTCTGTTTATGGGTATCAGTTGTTGTCTGATTGTTAAGGATGAGGAAAATTATATCAGAAGCGCTTTAAACTCTGTTAAAGGCTTAGCTGATGAAATCATTGTTGTAGACACAGGAAGCAAGGATAAGACTAAAGAAATAGCCAAAGAATTTACCGATAAGATATTTGATTTTAAATGGAATGACAACTACAGCGAAGCAAGGAATTTCTCTTTAAGAAAAGCTAATCAAGATTGGATTCTTGTGTTAGACGCTGATGAAATAATTATGAGAGAAGATCACGAAAAGATAAAAAAGTTAACAAAATCTAAAGATTATATAGGATACGCTCTTGAGCAGATAAGTTATTTGAATGATTCTGGAGTGTATGGATTTACTCCAATAATTGAGAAGAATAATTATTCAAAAGATTTCAATGGATATATTTCGTGTAACATTATAAGATTATTCAGAAATATGAATGAGGTATATTTTGAAGGTGCTGTGCATGAGAGTGTGGATAACTCCATCAAGAAATTAGGTGAAGTTAAAAAGACTGATTTAAAAATTCATCATTACCAGTTTGATAAAGGGATGGATGTGCAGAGAGAGAAGCAATTGCAGTATTTGAAAATATATGAGAAAAATATTGATAATTATCCGAATAAAGCAAGAGCTTATAGGGATATTGGAATGATATACTATACTTTTGCTGACAACTACGAGAAAGCGGTTGAATCTTTTAAAAAATCATTAGAATTAAGCCAGAATAATGTTAAGACTTATGTTGGATTAAGCTTAAGCCTGATTAAATTAAATAGACTGGAAGAAGCGAGAAAATATATAGAATTAGGATTGAATATATATTCTCAAAATCAACAATTGAATTTCTTATGGAATTTTGTAAATAGTAGAATTAATAGTAAAGCTTAATAATTTTTCTGACACAATAGTTTATATGGAACGAGTAAAATTAGAAAAGTTGTTGGAAAACGTTAAGGAAATCAAATCGCAATTTTATGTAGGCACACAAGAAGCTTGGAATACGCTGAAGGCTTTAGAGAGAGTTTATTCCACGGTGGATTGTGTTGTGGATAAAATTAATCTCAAACTTAATGGTTCTTTAAAAGAGGTTTGTTGTAAAGCTACACCTGAGAGAATTTGGGGTGTTCATGAAGGTCTTATTGATGCTATAAGTATAGATGGTGAAAATATACTAGGTTTTGAAGGAACAGATATCAGACAACTTATTATAGATTCAGGGGCTTGGAGGTATGGATTTGACGATAACGTGCATGGAATTGGAATTAGTTACGATAGTAATGACACTGATATAGAACGAGCAGTAGATTTTTTTCTTCCAATTTATGTTAGAGCAAACTTAGAACGTGTTACTTCCGATTCAGACTTTGGTTCTATTTTCATAAATTTATTAAGAGATGATTATGAAAAAATAAGAGATAAGGTTGAGGAAAGTAAAATTTCTGCCTGTGATGAATATGTAACAAAATTTTTGCAAGAACTGAGTACACTTGATTGGCAAGAAGAAATGTCTATATTAGAATTTGCCAAACGTATTAATTTTGAGCGATGCTTAATAATGGATGAAAAACTTCCTATTGAAGCTATTATAAGAAGGGTTAGATATGATAGATTAGAACATAGAACAGAATATAGAAGATCTATATTGGCTAAGTTTTTAACTGATCAACGTACACAAATTTTTCCTGAGGTTTTTGAAGTTAGCTTATCCAGTTATGCTGATATTCAGAAACTTTACGCTATGGTCTTAAAAATAAATCAAAAGAGCCTTAGAATTTTACAATTAAATAAAAAAGAGGACATGAAGGAAATTGAATATGTTAAAGAGAATATTGATCTCTACCAGTTTATACTGGAACTTCTTGCGAGGGAGAAGAATTGGGTAAATAAATTTCTTAAAAATTAAAAACCACAATCTTTAAAAAGAAAATTCTGAAGAAACTAAAGTGTATGAAGAGAAGCTCGAGAAGATGGAAGAAGAAGAGACAGATGAGATGGAAGTGGCAGCGCAAGAGAATCAGAAGAGAAAAGAGGAAGAGAAAAGCACAGGCCGGAACATTATAGCAAGCTTTATAAAAGGTTGTAGTCCTTAAAATTTAGGCGCGTGAGTGAGTAAGGTTAAAATGAGATAAACTTTATGATGCAT
>CAYIFT010000093.1:0-3001 GCA_964362765.1 Candidatus Woesearchaeota archaeon
TAATCTAAATTGTGCTGTACTCATTATTATTTTATACCTTTCTAATAATTCCAATCCTGTATTAGATTCTGCTTGAATCCATTCTCTGATAGCAGGGGATTGTTTGTCTTTTATTTCTTCTATTGGTATCTGAAAACTATCGATATCCTCAGATGGTATGTTAATAAAACCTAAGCTTATATCTTCGTCATAATCTCTTAAATTGTAATATATTCTAGATGCTCTTGCTAGATTTTCTAATAAAGATTGTTTTCTTGGATCTTCTTGAAATATTTTAAGTGCTAATCTTGTTGTCCCTCTTATATCAAGAGAATAAAAATGTTGCATCAATTCACCTTTAGTAAAAATTCTATTTCTTCCAACTCTTGATGCATCAAAATGTAAAGATGCTAAAATATCTAAAGTTTCTTGAGTAAAATCTAGACCTAATCTTTCTGCTAAATTAAAACAATGCAGCATCAAGTAATCTGCATCATCATGCGGCGATTTTGAATCTGTAGCAAATTTTATTCTTCCTTCAACATAATGTGATCTTAATCCTATTGGAAGATCTCTTGGATGAGAACCGTCTACTATATCATCTATATACCTCATTAGAAAGTAATATGTTTCTAAAAATTCTCCCCTAACTTTATTTCCGGATAAGTGCTTAAACGTTTTTAAAGCCTTAAAAAACCAATAATATTTATTCTTTCTTGTAGATAAAACATGTTCATATAGTTCTCTTCTAATATTTTCTACTCGTTCTTCTAAGTTAGTCATTATCTGTTTTAAATTAAGAAAGATATTTAAATCTATAGATAAAATTTAAATTAATTATGAAAGCAAGTATTTTAGGACCAACAAATATGAAGAAATTCTCTAATATAATTGGAAAATCAGTCAATGAAATTGAAAATATAGCTAAAAATATTGGAAAGATCCTTGCAGATAATAAAATACAACTTGTGACGATGTTTAATTATTCTGGTATGTTAAAGGTTATTGGTGATGTTTACAAAGAAAAAGGTGGAAAACTTGAGATTTTATATACTGAGAATGATTACGATTGGGATACTGATATTTATATGGATAATTTAAAAGAAGCTGACATTAAGACAAAGAAAGATAGCTGGCATGATTTACTGCTTAGCCTTGTAAAAGAAGTAGATATTGTTATCTGTGCTGGCTTATCTGCTGGCGGTCTTACTGAACTTGGCTATATGAAATGGAACTTTCAAGAAAATAAAGGAAACGCAAAAGCATTGATTGGGATAAAAGAGTTGTTGAGAAATGGAGAATTGCCACCTGAAATTTCATATGATCTTGGGAATGTAGTGTCGGTTGTTTCAATTAAGGAATTAGATAAAACTCTTAAGAAAGTATTATAAATAATAAAATAGGATTAGTATTATGCTACATATATCTGAAAGAGAGGTGGAATTGCCAGAGGCAGTTATTTCTAAATTATTAAAAATAGCAGCAGAAGATAAAAAAGTTATATCATTAGGACCTGGCGAGCCAGACTTTCCCGCTCCTCAGCCAATAGTTGAATTTACTAGAGAATTCGCAGATAAATGCAATCATTACAGTCCTGCTGGTGGAAGAAAAGAGTTGAGAGAAGCTATCTGTAAGAAATTAGAAAGAGAGAATAATTTCAAAGATGTTCATCCTGATAACGTTGTTGTAACATGCGGAAGTCAAGAGGCTATAATGCTGGCTACAGCTTGCACTTTAGATGTTTCTGAACAAATTATAATTCCAAATCCAAGCTTTCTTGGATATCTGCCAACATTCGAATTATTTGACGCTTTTCCTGTTTCTTTAGAATTAAGAGAGGATGAGGAATGGGAAATAAATCCTGATAGATTAAGAAGATTGATTGATCCTAAGAAGACAAAAGCAATTATAATTAATACTCCTGCTAATCCAACTGGAAATGTATTAAGCAAGAAAACATTAGAAGCAATTGCTGATTTAGCAGTTCAATACAATCTTTATATTTTTGCTGATGAGGCTTATGAAAAATTAATTTATGAGAAAAAACATGTTAGTATTGGAAGCTTGAATGGAATGCAGGATTATGCTGTAACTTTCCAAACTTTCAGTAAATCTTATGCGATGTGCGGATACAGAGTAGGATATTCTGTAGCACCAAGAAGATTGGCTGAAGCAATGGTGAAGACTCATATTTATACAACTTTATGTGCTCCTACAATAAGCCAGATGGTTGCTGCTAGAGCTTTAGAGATTGATAAAAGTTATATAGATAAAATGGTGCAAGAATATGATAAAAGAAGAAAATTTATTGTTAAAAGGTTAAATGAAATAGGATTAAAGACCGTGATGCCTTATGGGGCTTTTTACACTTTTTCAAATATAAATAATGTGATTGACGATAGTTTTAAGTTTAGTTTTGATTTATTAAAGAAGGCTAAAGTAGCTGTAATGCCTGGAAAAGAATTTGGAACTCATGGAGAAGGATACATCAGATGCAGTTATGCTACTGAGTTAAAAAAAATAGAAGAAGCAATGGATAAGATTGAAGATTATGTCAAGAAATATAGGAAACATGGTCATTAAACGATAACTTTAAAAATAATGAGATTTTCCCGATTTTTGATTATTTCAAGGATAATAGTTCTTGTTTTAATCTTAATAAAATGGCTAATAACAAAGAAGTAAAAAACGGAAGCATAGTAAAAATTCATTATACCGGAAAGTTTGAAGACGGGAAAGTGTTTGATGAGTTACAAGGAAAAGATACTTTACAATTTAAAGTTGGTAACAAAGAGGTTATTGTAGGATTAGATAAACAGATTGTAGGAATGAAGGAAGGAGATAAAAAGACGATAAAGGTTAATCCTGATGAGGCTTATGGAAATAGAAATGAGCAATTAATCAGAAAGATTCCAAGAACTGGATTTCCACCAAACTTTGAGTTTAAGAAAGGAATGACACTTGTATTAAAATCGCCTGAAGGAAGACATCTTCAATTAAGGGTTTTAGATTTTGATGATAA
>CAYIFT010000094.1:0-3001 GCA_964362765.1 Candidatus Woesearchaeota archaeon
ACCAGTCTGAGTTTATTACTCCATCATTTACTATTGCTGCACATGTCCAATTTTCATCTACACCGAATACATTTGTTGCATTATTAGTTAATGTGTAGGATACTATTGTGTTGTTTGAGTTGTTTGCTATGCTGATATTTGTCCTGAAGTGCTCTCTTGTGTTGTTGTACCAGATTATTGTTCCTGTTCCTGCATCGTTGTTTGTATCTATGTAAGTCCATGAACAGTTTAGACTATCATTTGATTGAGGTAATGGAGGTCTTATTGAACTGTTTGGATTTTCTGGTTGGGTGTTACTTATTACTATGCTGTCATTTGCCCAGTTTGAACTTACTGTGCCATCAAATACTCTGAATGCACTTGTCCAATTTTCTCCTTTGGAGAATATGTTGCTTGCGTTTTGTGTTAATGTGTATGATATGTTGGATGCATTTGCTACGCTTGTTCTGTTGATTCTGAAGTGTTCTCTACTGCCATTCCAGAAGACAATTTCAACTGTCATTGAGTCTGCATCTGGGTCTTGTACAAATGAAGATGCATTTAGTGATGAATTTGTTCTTACAACTGAGTCTGATGTGAATGGACTTGAGAATATGAATGGAGTTGCATTATTTGGACCTAGGTTTTGTATTGTTACTGATGCATTTACCCAGGCTGCTGAATTTATTGTGCCGTCATTTGTCCTGCCTGCACAAGTCCATGATTCTGATTCTATGAATCCGTTTGTCTGGTTTCTTGTTAATGTGTAAGATACTATTGTGTTGTTTGCTGATGCTGATATGTTTGTCCTGAAATGTTCTACTGAGTTATTGTACCATATTATTGTTCCTGTACCTGCATCATTGTTAGGATCCAAGTAAGTATATGTACAATTTAGATTGTCTGTCTTTACTGGTGATGAAGGTACTATTGTTGTGTTTGCATTTGTTGGTGCATTATTTCCTGCAATTATTATCTTTGAAGCATTTACCCAAATTGTATCATTTGTTATTGAATTACTTGCCTTGGCTGCACATGTCCATTCTTCATTGCCTGTAAATATGTTGCTGGCGTTGTTTACTAAAGTGTAGGATACTATTGTGTTGTTTTCTGCTGTTGTGATGTTTGTTCTGAAGTGCTCTCTTGAATTATTGTACCATATTATTGTTCCTGTACCTGCATCACTATCCGGATCTATATAAGACCAAGTGCAGTTTAGATCATCTGCTGTTGTTGGTGCTGAAGGAACAATAGTTGTGTTTGGTTTGTTTGGTGTTCCATTTATGTGAATTGTATTTATTGCTGAGACTACATTAACATTTCCAGCATTATTATGAGCAAAACACTGCAAACCATAAGTACCTGAAACTTTTCCAGTTACTGATATTATCCTATCAGTATCAGCAGCACAGTTAGTACATTCAACAAAATTTCCATCTGTGTCATTTCCAGACATTTTTGCTGAAGTCGTAGTTACCAGAGTATCTGAATTTACTGGAAGACAATCAGAACCACTACAATAAGACCAGTTACCCCGCACTATTAGTGAGGAACCACCCCCCCCAGCGATATCTATTCTGCATATAAACTCAAATATTTCATTTATTCCTGTTCCTAAAACTGTATTATTTCCAGGTCCATTTATTATTACTCCAGCTAATGTATTTGCATCACTTACTATTACAGACCAAGATTCACTTTGGTTATTGTTAAATTCTGTTATAAAGTCATATTTTGTAGATGGATGTGTTTCTCGCGGACTTCTTATTTCATATGTCTTTGAAATTATGTTAGTTCCATTTGCTATTAACCAAGAGATTTTATTATGTGTTGAATTGAATACTTCTAAAATTCCATTACTTGCATTTAATATTTCCCAATCAACTGGATAATAATCTATTAATGTTGTATTTTCTATTGAACTATTAAATTCTGCTGTCACTGTCATATTTATTTTTCTTAATCCAGGAGCTCTATGTATACCACATCCTTGACAATCTAAACTTCTGTCAAATGTAATTGAATTTTCATCGATTATTTGTGTTGTGAATGTTTGTGTAGTTAGATTCTCTGTAATTTTTTCAACTAGAGTAATCAATGTTTCATTGGTCAAGTTAGAAATTTCCGTTTTATCTACTGGTTGTATGCTATACTCTGCCTCTGTTATATTTGTAGAATTATCTATGGTTGTTTCATTAGTTTCATTTCCATTGAACAAAGAACCCAATTCAAGTTCGCTGAAACCAGTTATTGAAGGATCTAAGTAAAAATAAGATAAGGACAACAAAGCAATTACTAAGAACAAAGTAATTGTTTTAATTTTAATTAACTTTGATTTCTTTATACTTCTTTTATCAATTATCTTAATATTCCCTTCTTCCGATTTAATGTTTTTAATTTGCATATTTCTTTCTAGCTCTTGAATAAACCACCCTGATTGTGCTAGAACTTCTGTTCAATAGCTTGGAAATTTCTTGGAGACTTAAGTTGAGATTTTGTTTTAAGTAGAAAACAAGAGATTCAAATGCTGAAACTCTTCTATTTGAAAAAAGTGAAACAGGAACAGCTAAACTTTGCGTAATTTCCTTAGAAACATATTTTAATTTGGCATTGCGATAAGCTTTTTTTACATTTCTTCTTTCTCTTTTCAATAATGCAGAAATCTGAACAAAACTAAGCTGCTTCTGCTCGTGCAAATAATAGATTAAGGATTCTAAAACAGTAAGTGGTCTTTGCTGAAAGATATCTGTTGGGATTAAAAAATCAGAAAATGCATTCTTAATTAGCTGATTCTCATCTTTTTTGGATTTTTTGGATTGTTTTTCCAAAATTAGTGTTTACAATATACACTATAGTATATAAAGCTATTTAAGGCGATTTTACAGCAGAATTAGACCAAAATAAACTAAAATTGTGGTTTCTTAGTGTTTACAATGTACACATATATAAAAATCTATCTTTGGTTTCTTAGTGTTTACAATATACACTATAGTATATAAAGCTATTTAAGGCGATTTTACAG
>CAYIFT010000095.1:0-2966 GCA_964362765.1 Candidatus Woesearchaeota archaeon
TTTATTTTCAGAAGTATTTAGAAGGAGTACCAACATCAGATGTTAGGATAATAGGGGAGAGTAATCAAACAGGAACGATAGTTACTTTTTTACCAAGTTCAAAGATATTTCCAATAATAGAATTTAATTATGAAATAATATATAACAGAGTAAGAGAACTGGCTTTCTTGAATAAAGGATTAAAGATTATTTTCAGAGATGATAGAACAGAAAAAGAAGTAACATTTCAATATAATGGCGGAATTTCAGAATTTGTAAAACATTTAAATAAAGGAAAAGAAGTGTTATATTCTGAACCAATTTATATTAATAAAGAATTTGATAGTTCTGAAATAGAAGTAGCCTTACAATATAATCATACTTATTTAGATAGAATAAGCAGCTTCTGTAATGGAATTTCAAATGTAGAAGGTGGAACTCATGAAGAAGGATTTAAGACTGCTCTAACAAGAGTAATAAATGAATATATTAAAAAAAATAAAATATCTGATATAAAATTAACAGGACCTGATGTTAGAGAAGGATTAGTTGCTATTGTTTCTATTAAGATTCCTGAACCGCAATTTGAAGGACAGACTAAGACAAAATTAGGAAATTCTGATGTTAAAGGAATTGTGGATAGTGCTGTATATGAAAAATTAAGCGAGTATTTTGAGGAAAACCCCAGTATAGCTAAATCAATAATTGAGAAGTGTATAAGTGCTGCCAGAGCAAGAGAAGCTGCAAGAAAGGCTAAAGAATTGGTGAGAAGAAAGTCTGTTTTAGATTCTGGAAGTCTGCCTGGAAAGTTAGCTGACTGCCAGGAAAGAGACCCAAATAAGGCTGAAATATTTATTGTTGAAGGCGATTCAGCTGGTGGTTCATGTAAAAGCGGGAGGGATAGAAAATTTCAGGCTATACTTCCCTTGAAGGGAAAAATATTGAATGTGGAAAAAGCAAGATTAGATAAGATATTCAAAAATGATGAAATTTCTACTTTAATTATGGCTATTGGCGCTGGTGTTGGAAATGAATTTGATATTAATAAAGTAAGATATAAGAAAATAATTATATTATGTGATTCAGATACTGACGGAAATCACATCAGAACACTGTTATTAACTTTTTTTTATAGGTACATGAAAAATTTGATTGAAGCAAGTTGCTTATATATTGCTCAAGCACCTCTTTACAAAGTTGTAAAAGATAAGAAAATTCATTATTTATATACAGATAAAGAATTACAGGAGTTTTATCAAAATAATGGGGTTAATGTTGAAGTACAGAGATACAAAGGATTGGGAGAGATGAATCCAGATCAATTATGGACAACAACAATGAACCCAGATATTAGGAAACTAATACAAGTTGTTATTCAAGACGCCGCTGAAGCAGACGAGATATTTTCTATTTTAATGGGGGAAGAAGTAGAACCTAGAAAAGAATTCATACTAGAACACGCAAAATTTGTAAAGAATTTGGATATTTAAAAATGATAAAGGCAGTATTTTTTGATTATGGGGGAGTATTAGGAGGACAAGCGATTACTCCTAGCTATGAGGAATTTATCAGAAGAGGAAAGAAGATTCAACCGCACAGATATAAAGAATTGCTAATAGATAAGCGAGTTTTAATCGGACCAGAGGGTACTCTAGAAAAAGTTTTACATTTAGATTTTCCAGATTTAGGAGTAACTGCAGAAGAAATAATTGCATTATCTCGGGAATTGCCAAGATATGAAGATATGTGGAAACTGGCAAAGGAACTAAAAGATAATGGAATCAGATTAGGAATAATATCTGATCAGATTGCTGAAAGTACGAAAATAATAAGAGAACAGAATCATTTAGATGAAATATTCGAACCTGAATTAACTTTCTTTTCTCCTGAAACCGGACTAACTAAGAGATCAAGAGCAATATTTCTGAAATCTAGAGAAGTTGCAGGATGTTACGAGGGAGAAGCAGCTCTAGTTGATGATTATGTGGGAAATACAGACCTTGCTACAAGTGCGGGTCTTATAGGAATATTACATGTTAATTATCAATCTACAAGAAATAATTTTGTAAATTATGGACTACTGAAAAATGCCTGAAGAAATTCAACAGAGATTAATTGAACAAGAAATGAAGGAAAGCTATATAGATTACTCTATGAGTGTTATTATCTCAAGAGCACTGCCTGATATTAGAGATGGTCTAAAACCAGTACATAGAAGGATACTTTATGGTATGTATAAAGCAGGAATGTTTCATAATAAACCGTTCAAAAAAAGTGCAAGGATTGTTGGTAATATACTTGGCAGGTATCATCCACATTCTGATGTTGCTGTTTATGATGCACTAATTAGAATGGCCCAGGCTTTTTCTTTAAGATACCCACTGATAGAAGGACAAGGTAACCTAGGTTCGATAGATGGCGACCCGCCTGCTGCGATGCGCTATAGTGAAGCTAGATTAAATAAACTATCTGAAGAAATTTTACGAGATATTGACAAAGATACAGTTGAATTTATTCCTAATTATGATAATACAACAAAAGAGCCCATAGTATTACCTGCTAAACTTCCTAATTTATTAATTAATGGGAGCTCTGGGATTGCAGTTGGAATGGCTACAAATATTCCACCACACAATATTTCTGAAGTTATTGATGCGACTGTGAAAGTTATTGATAACCCGAATGTAGATATTAATGAATTATTAAGCATGATTAAAGGACCTGATTTTCCTACTGGTGGAATAATTACAGGAATTAAAGGAATACATGATGCTTACAAGACTGGAAGAGGAAAGATAATTGTTAAATCAAAAGTAAACATTGAAGGAAATTCTTTAGTTGTAACTGAGATCCCTTATATGGTCAACAAGACTACATTGATAGAAGAAATTGTTTCTTTAGTTAAAGATAAAGTAATTGAAGATATTTCCGATATAAGAGATGAGAGTGATAGAGAAGGAATAAGATTGGTAGTTGAATTAAAAAAA
>CAYIFT010000096.1:0-2882 GCA_964362765.1 Candidatus Woesearchaeota archaeon
AAATGGGCCTGCTCGGAATCGAACCGAGGATCTCCACCTTGTGAAGGTGGCGTCATAACCATTGTCCAATCCTTTTTGGTGAAGCTTTTTCTCAAAAAGGTTCTCTAGACCACAGGCCCAATCAAAAGCTTTATATAAGATTAATGCTTTATACCTATATGCTCAATAAAAGCCTTTTGATATTAAGTTTAGCATTTCTTTTATCTATTAGTCTAATAAGCGCTAATCATAATGATGATATCACAACATTTACTACACCATCCGGAATCATAATTAATGTTCCAGAACAAGCTCTTCAAAATACTCATGCAACTTTATTATCAGACGGAAGAACATTAGAAAGAAGAATTCATATATTTTACAAATTTAATCATAATCCGAATCATAATCCTCCAGGACAACAGGGTGGAGGTGGCACTTCGAGTTGTTTTGCATTTATCTCAAATGGAGCAAAATGGAAAACCACAGAACAATATGTTTTAAGCACGTCTAATAATGACGGTCTTTCCTCTAGTTTTGTTACAAGCACTATTTCAACAAGTCTAGACACATGGGACAATGAAGTTGCTTTTGATATCTTTGGTATACAAGATACAAACTCAGTTGTAGACGGTCCAGATACAAATTCGCCAGATAACAAAAATGAAATCATGCTCGGATCAATTTCAAATCCAGGTGTTATTGCAGTAACAATCGTTTGGGGTTTTTTCGGAGGTCCTCCATCACAAAGAGAGATTATAGAATATGATATGGTATTTGATGATCCAGATTTCTTATGGGGAGATGCAGGCCCAACAAGTGAAACTTCTCTTGGAAATACAGCAATTATGGATTTCAAAAATATTGCAGTTCATGAAATAGGACATGCAGCTGGTTTAAGCCATCCAAGTAATACTTGTGCCGAAGAAACAATGTATGCATTCTCTCAAGAAGGAGAAACAAAGAAAAGAACCTTAAATCCTGGAGATATCGCTGGAATAAATGCGCTTTATTAAATATTAATACATTCAATCAACTTATTCTTTATATCAAATTTCACAGGTAAAAACTTTTCTATCACATCTTTATTAGTCAATACATGATCTGTAATCTCACTAGCTAATAATTTACCTTTACCTTTTATTGCCATATAAATCATCAGCTGATCAACAGCATATTTGTCTACACCATTAGAATTAATTAATTTATTTATCTTTTCAGCACATTCTCTTCCAACGTCCTCAGCCATTTTCTTAGGCTCTCCAAGAACTCCATCTCCAACCTTATAATTTTCATAATGAATATGGCTATGAATAAAACATCCTGTATTCAATGTATAAACATAATTTTCATGAGTTTCAATAGGAATATCTCCACCTATTTTAATTTCAAAAGATTTAATAATTCTGTTTATTACATTTCTTTTTTCAAGATCCTTGCTTGCGACTGCATGAACATCAATATTAATAATATTTCCTCTATTTAAATAATTAATCTCTTTCAAGCTATGATTTGGATTTAACTCAAAATACAGTTCTCCTCCGCCTTTTGGATAAAATCCGAATCTTTTGATATCAAACTTAAAGTCCAATCCTATTCGATATAAAAAATCACAAAAAACCTGCATAAAATACAGACTCATCGGACAATGTGTTGTATCAGTTCCTCCTTTCACATCAATCTTAATTTTTTTATTATAATTCAAACAGGCAGGTATTATTGTCTGAAGAATTAAGGTGCTGGATCCTGCAGTTTTTATGTCAATATCAATTTTGGTTTTGTCTATATCTCCAGGATAAAACTCCAATTCTTTACTTCCTAATTGTGCACCAATAACCTTCGCGTTACACAGATATGCCATTGCGTTTACTGCTGCTAAATGCTGGTGTTTTAAACCACCCTCTTCTCTTTTACCCCGTATATTTATAATCTTAAATGGTTTACCTGTATAAACTGACAAACTTAGTGCAGATCGCAAACTTTGACCGCCCGAATGTTGCCCATCTATTTCTATCATAATAAAAGTTAAAAGAATTAACCTTAAAAATATAACTAATTAAACAAAGTTCACTAAACCTTCTAGTTCAGGAATTTTTAATTTAGTTCCTTCTATTATATCACAATGTCCTCTGCTATCTTCTTTTCCGCTTCCTCGAATCCATTTTTTATTAGTATGCTCACTAACATAATTTCTCGCTAGCCTTATTTCTTCTTCACTTGCATCATCCATTCTATATTTAATCCCCATCAAGAAATGTCTCATAAATTGTTCATAGAAATCAAAATATCCAACATCTCTAAACTCTCTGACAGAAGTTGTAATTTCATTTACTCTACTGATATACGGACTTAAAGGATAATTATCGATCTTAAGAAGTTGCAAAGGTAATTCCCATGACTTCTCGTACCTAAAAAATCCATGAACAACAGTTACTCCATCAGTTTGGTGTGCTGCAACGCCACCAATCTTTTTATCATTAACTATGAGATCATTTCCTCTATTTGCTAAAACCACCTTTCCAAGAATTTCATGAAGAGAATAAGTCACCATCTTAGTAAAAAATGCAAACATATCCCTTACATTGCTTGTTCTTAAAGCAAGATCAGAGTTCTTTCCAATCACACTAACAATCAAATAATTTCTATCAAAATAAACAGATCTTCCGCTTCTGTCTCTTCTAGCAATATGAATCCCTGTTCTCTCGCAGAGTTCCACATCCACATCTTTATACAGATTTTGTCTTCTACTAATTGAGACTGCAGGTGGATCAATGTAGGCAAACATTACTGTAGGCGGAGAATTACCCCTCTTTACAGATTTTCGAATAGCATCCTCTAAGGAATGCATCTCGTATATCGAATAAGATTTTAAAGGTATCACTCTCCACTCTTTTGCCATACCA
>CAYIFT010000097.1:0-2854 GCA_964362765.1 Candidatus Woesearchaeota archaeon
AATTATCTTTATATATTCTCTTTCTTATTAAATTTGTATGCAAGAAGAACCAGTAACTATTGTGGATAGAAGCGTATTAAAGGTATTATCTGTAGATACCAGAATGGACATCTTGAAAGAATTATCACAAGGCTCTAGAACACCTTCTGATTTAAGCAAGAAATTCGGAAAGAGCAGTTCGACTATTGTAGAGCATTTGGAAACTTTAGTAAAATCTGGATTAGTAAAGAAGATTGAACAGCCTGGAAGAAAATGGATTTATTATACTTTGACTGAAAGGGGAGAAGGAATAGTGACAAGCAAATCTAGAAGATTAGTAATAATATTAGGAGTATCTTTATTATCTTTTGCTGGAGGATTCTTCAGTTTAGGTAAATATTTCAGTCAATATTCAGTTACTAAGGTAAGCAGAGCTGCTGATGTAGTTGCACAGAAAGCAATGGAAGAATCACAAGCTTTGACAGCGCCAGCAATTGCACAATCTGTTGAAAGCATAATAGAAACAATTATATCATCTACTTATCTTTATATTGCAATTGTATTATTTCTGATCGGATTATTTGGAATAATGCTTTATATTATCAAACACCATAGGCGGAGGATGTTATCATGAAAATCTTATCAGTACTGTTAATACTTTTATTAATTGCGGGGTGTACTTCAGTTATTGAAGAAAAACCTAAAACAAAAATAGATTTAAAAGAATCTGAAATGAAAAAATTTAGTTCTTATGAAGAATTACAGATATTCATTAAAGATAATGTAGCAAAAGTTAGTTATGGACAAACTATGGGTGTAAGAACAATGCAAGAATCTGTTGCTCCGGCACAAGCTCCTTCAGCTGCTAAAGCAGGGGATGTAGCTTCTGAATATTCACAAACAAATATTCAAGTAAAGGGTGTAGATGAGGCTGATATTGTAAAGAACGATGGAAAATATATTTATGTGGTTGTTGGAAATAAAATATCAATTATAGATGCTTATCCACCTGAAAATATGAAAATTCTTTCAAATATAGAATTAGATGGAACGCCTACAGAGATATTCGTAAATGATGATAAATTAGCTGTTTTTGGAAATAAATATAACTATTATTATGGCTATAGGGATGCTCCTATGGAATCTAAAATTGCTCCTAGTGGTATTCCATCAATGAGTCCCAAGGCTTTTGTTTATGTTTATGATATTTCAGATAAAGAAAATCCTGAATTAGAAAGAAATATTCTATTAAACGGTAATTATGTTGATTCAAGAATGATTGAAAACGATGTTTATGTTATATTAAACTCTTATATAAATAATATTGAAGGTGTAGATTTACCAGTCATAATGTATAATGGTAAAAATATTGAAGTGCCTGCATCTGAAATTTATTATTTTGATAGACCAGATTATTCTTATCAATTTACTACTATACTTTCTATTGATTTAGATGATGAGATGAAAGAATTCAGTAAAAAAGTGATTCTAATGGGGACTGCAAATACAATCTATGTTTCTTTGAGTAATATCTATATAACATATCAGAGATATTCTGATTATTATGATTATACTGATAAAATAATTGATGAAGCTTTAATTCCAAATTTACCCTCTGATATAAAAGATGAGATAGAAGACATTAAGACTAATACGAATAAATACGAAAGATTACAAAAAATAAGTGATGAATTAATAATTTATATGAATAGATTAAGTGAAGAAGAAAGAATGAAATTTGAGAAAGAAATTCAAGAAGATTTAATGAAGGTACAGTATGAAATTCAGAGAGAGATTCAGAAAACAGTTATTCATAGAATATCAATTAATGAAGGAAATATAGAATACGAAGTTAATGGAATGATTCCTGGATACTTATTGAATCAATTCTCTATGGATGAGCATGATGGATATTTCAGAATAGCTACAACAACAAATAATTGGGGAGGAGGCTGGGGAATAGCTGTTCCTATGGTTGGAGTTCCTGAAACACAGGTTGTTAGAGCGCAAGCAGAATCTATAATAAATGAGGAAAGAATAATTAGAGAGGCTAATTCATTGAATCATGTTTATGTGTTAGATGTACAGGATCTTGGAATTGTTGGAAGATTAGAGAATTTAGCGCCTAATGAACAGATCTATGCTGCTAGATTTTTAAGCGAAAGATTATACTTAGTAACTTTCAGAAGGGTTGATCCTTTATTTGTAATAGACTTATCAAATCCTAGTAATCCTGAGGTATTAGGAAAATTAAAGATACCAGGATTTTCTGATTACTTGCATCCTTATGATGAAGACCATATTATAGGTATTGGAAAAGAAGTTAGAGAAGAAGGATGGCAACAAGTTCAAGGAGTTAAGCTAGGATTGTTTGATGTATCAGATCCAAGTAATCCTATAGAGATTGCGAAATATGAAATAGGAACAACTGGAACAGATTCAGAAGCGTTAAGAGAGCATAAAGCATTTTTATTTAGCAAAGATAAAAATATCTTAGTCATTCCAATATTGTTAACTGAGAAATTTTCAATATATGAAGGGATAAATTACTTGTGGCAGGGAGCTTATGTATTTGATGTGTCCTTGAATGAAGGATTTAAAGTAAGAGGAAGAGTAACACATACAACCCCAGATTATAAAGAACAATATTATTATTTCTCTCCAATTAGCGTGAGAAGATCATTGTACATGGATGATATATTATATACAATATCTGATAGAATGGTTAAGGCAAATAGATTGGATAACTTAGAAGAGATTAATAGTGTGAAACTACCTTATTTTGAACAGCCACTTACAGTAATTTATTAAATCACTCCCCCTAAATATAAATGCTGGACTCTTTTATCTTTTAATAATTCTTTTCCTGTACCTT
>CAYIFT010000098.1:0-2825 GCA_964362765.1 Candidatus Woesearchaeota archaeon
TTAAGTCATATCCAGGAAAATAAACATTAAATCTCTTAATCTCAAACCCATTAAGTCCTTGGCCAACACTAGTATTGCTAAAAACAGAATCATAAGCATACAGTTGTATGATAAAATCCTCTATCCTTCTTTCTTTTTCATTCTCTATTTCAACTCTCACGTAATCTTCTTTTAGAAAAACTCTAACATTCTCAACTTTATTAACATCAATTCCAACCTCTCTTGCAAGTTCAAATGTAACATCCTTCTCACGAGAAGCTTCTTCTGTGGTTTTCACTAAAACGCTTGTACCCCACTTTAAGGTTATTGCCCCTAATGCAACTACAAGCCCAATCAAAAGCACCACCCCAATAAGTGGAGATACGCCCCTTTTCATACAAATAACAAGAAAAGTATGGAATTTAAAGTTTTCTCAATAGAAAACACCCAACATCTACTTTATATTTTTCTTTTTTATGAAATTCATGAGTCTTCTTTAAAACAAACTCAAAGGTAAAGATATTTTCAACTTTAAACCCATAATCTCTGGCCAATGCAAAAACAAACTCTTTTGTCTCAATCTTGTGAAAAGAATATATTGTTTTAGAACTTTCCATTGCTTTTATTAAAAACTCTCTATCTGCATGTTTATTCTGCACGCCAAACGGAGGGTTCTCGATTATAGTACCAACTTTATCTCCAAAGTCATTTACATCTTTATTAAGGTAAACAGCATTTTTTAGCTTTAACTTCTCAAAATTACGTTTGGCAATCAAAAGAGAATTATTATCAGAATCTAAAAAAATAACTTTCTTGGCGCCAAGCAACACAGATCCAATTCCAAGAACGCCATTGCCGCAACCAAGATCAGCAACGATCTTGTTTTCAATATCATTCTGCATAAGGGCATACCATAAAATCTCAGCAGCAACATCCGCAGGAGTGGCATATTGTTCTAAATTAATTTTTGGAGATGTTACTTGCTCTAATTTAGACAGAAAAACTTCAAGTTCCTTTTTAGATTTCATCTTTTCTTCATCTTAATCAAATCACCAATAGTTAAAGAGCTATCTACAAAATTAATGCGCTTATTCTTATTTTCTGTATACACTTCAACTAGTTCGATTTTTAAAAACCTCTCTAATTTTCTTGCAAGCGCAATTGTAGGTTTAAGTTCGCCAGATTCTAAATGACGTACCACAGATTCTTTTTCAGCTATTTTTTGCGCAAGTTCCTCTTGTCTCAAGCCCAAATTTTCCCTGGCTTTCCTTATCAAATCAGGATAGTCAGATTTAATAATCTCTGCATCTTCCCCTATCACTATCTTTCTAGAAACGACTCCATCAATTTCCTTTTTTTTTGGAATCACAACAACATTCCCAAATTCAGCGCATTTTGAGCAAACAGCCAATGTAGTACCTTCTATAATAACGTCTTTTAGTTTATCATGCTTGCCGCATAATTCGCAGGGTTCTAAGTCTTTTATCATAATATCTTACGTTTTTTATTTAATTTAAATTTATTCACACTATACATAAATAATATCCCAATAAATGCGCCTATAAAATTATAATTCAAATCCAGCATGGTATTAATCCACCCACCTCCAATAATATCCATAGCTCTTAAAATTTCCTCATTAAATACAGTATCACCTAACCCGCCAAACCTCAAAAGGCCAGCACCAGTTCCAAGCTTAAGATACCCTAAATATTCAATCTGCTCAACAACCGAACCAATTCCAAGACTAGCCAAGAACATCATAGCAAGAAGCATAAAATTTACAAATTTACTTTTCACAAGATAAATCTTCATAATGTCAAAAACGACCGCAGCTATCGCGAATAATCCTACCAAGTGCGTTAGATGATCATATTGAATAATAAATGGAGATTGATTATACCATCCAAACACTCCAGAGAGATGCAGTACAGACGCAATAATAACCAAAATAAATGAAAGCTCACTTATATCAAATTTCCGTCTTAAGAAATATAAAACGAGCAACGCGCCAATGAAAATAAAAGAATCGCTAATGTAAGCTGTTTCACCAGAGCTATAGCTATAATAAGCATATAATAAGAATATTAGCGCACCAATAATAGATATTATATTTATTGATTTTCTCATGTGCAAGCATTATTGTTAATCTTGGAGCAAATAATCTCCTTTAATTCTTCTTTTTTAATGAATCCTCCAATTAGTTCATCATTTATAACTAATGCAGGCGTCTCCCAAATTTCAAAAGAATCCATCAAAATGCTTATCATAGGCTCATCTATAAATAATGCATCAATTGAGAAAATTAACAAGTTGCTTCCAAATTCATTTTTTAAACTAGTCAGTATAGCTCCCTGATTTTCACACAATTCACAACCCCTGCTGGAATAAAAATACAAAATGCTAACAACGTTATCCCTACCGCATATTTTTTTTGCCTGCCGAGATAAAAGCCAGTATCTCAATTCAGATAGGGTATACTCTCTTTTTACTGATTTCAACCCAGATTGATCATCCTTCTCTAAATAGTTCTCTAATTTTATCCTGACAATCTCTAAATTTCTCAAATTCTGATCTAGCGCGAACATTGCGGCAGGGCAATTATCCTCCTTTAAAAATTCAGAAAGATACAAATATTGCAGCTGTAAACTATCATACTCCAATCTTTGTTCTTCAACCAAAGCGCCTGTAAAGCCTACCCTAGAATTCGTCAACGCATTCCCGATTAATACTCCCAAAGAAAATACTAAAATCGTTAAAATTAAAGCAAAAACATATCTAGATTTTTTTAATGGCGTCCTTACCATTTTTATTTCTTCATCTTAACAAGGTCTATTATCACTAGC
>CAYIFT010000099.1:0-2724 GCA_964362765.1 Candidatus Woesearchaeota archaeon
ACATCAGCTAAACTTTCTTTTGGAGTAATCTGTGTTGCAGTATAATCTGGTTCAATACCTAGTTTTGCTAGAACAGCTTTTTCAAATTCAATAGATTTACCTTCACCAATAACCATCTCGATGCTTGCACCAGTTCCAACTATGCCACTTACTTTTCCTTTTAAATCATTGAAATACTCATCACATTTCTGTAATCTATTTGCTAGTCTTGCAGCATAAATAGAAAATGTCAATCCTAATGGAACAGGCGAAGTATTTTGTAGATGCGTTCTTCCAACCTGCAATACCTCCATATTTTGCTCTGCAAAATCACATAAAGTTTCTATAGATTTTGTTACTTCAGGTCTTATTACTTCTTTCCAAGCTTTTCTAAATAAGTAGGCCCTTGCAGGGTCTAATATATCATAAGAAGTTGTACCAGGGTGTAATACTGCTTTAGTCTCTTCAGAGACAAATCTTCCTAATTCTTCTATAACAGCAAGTTGATCATGCCTAGTTACTTTATCTTCTAATAAAGCCATATTTAAAAAATCTATTTTTGGTAATGCAGCATCGACTTCATCAAGATGTCTCTTTTCAGCTTTGCCAAATTCAACCCTTGTTTCTAACAAAATTCTTTGCATGTAAGCACAAGTCCTCCATTCAGATTCATCACTCAAATAGGGTTTTAATCTTCTAGAAGCATATTCATATTTTCCATCATCAGGAGAAACACATTGTAAAGAAAATCTTTTGTATGCTAATTCTTCTGGACTTAATTTTGATACCAAATCTAAATCTTTTGTCATATCATTTCTACCCCCATTACTTTATTGAAATAGGCGCCAGAGGGATTTGAACCCTCAATGATCGCTAGCCGCATCCGATTCTGCAGGTTCAACTGCATTTTTTGCATCGATTGCCTTACCGGACTGCCATAATCTTAATGATTATTTTGGCTATGGCGCCATTATTGACTAGAATTAGGCCTATGTTTTTAAAAGTTTCTTTCTAAGATTAATCTAACTCCGGTTTATATCCCCTTCTCATACCAAATAATCTCAAATCTTTTATTTCAGATACGGCAACTTTTTGTAGATCTATTTTTATAGTTTCCATATAGCCACCCACAGATACACTGCTAGGATTAAAATTACCATTTTCATCATAAGAATGTCTCTTCTCTAATTCTGCCAAGAAAGAAGATCCAGATTTTGGAAATAAGTAGACAATGCTCTTATTGTTAGCCCATACTGAATAACTGTTAAACAAAATAATTTTATCTATGCAGTCTTCTGCTTTAATAGACTCATCTATTCTTTTCATCTCATTTAAAAATTTATCATATAAACTCATAACAGAGCTTTCAAGATGTTTGACAATTTTTGTTACACTGGGTGGTGTAAATGGATACTCAGCTAATACATGTTTATATTTAGGATCATATTCACCTGCCAGTTCCGGATTATATTTTAATCTTCTTATAAAATTATTATCCACCATAGAAATAATCGCTTCAACTCTTGCATTTATTAAAACAGAAGGTTTTGGTTGAGGCGCGATTATCTTGCCAAAATCAATTATCCATAAGGGCGATTGGATATTTTTCTCCTTTTTATTAATATCGATATAAGGAGGAACTTTTGTTTCAGCTCTGTCAATAATATCTACATAACCACCATCTAATATGTCAGGAATTATTGATTCGATATAAACATTTAGCTGGCTGTAAGGACTAACAACAACCACTCTGCTATGCAATGTTTCTATACCAGTTTTTTTCTCTTTTGGTAGAACACGATGTACTTGAGTATCTTTTTCAGGCTCTTTAGGATCATCCCTAGTTTTTATATCACCAAGAATAAACCCTTCCAAGCCTTTCTTTGGTCCAGATTTCTTAGGATCTTCCATATGGTTATTAATAAGATAAGAAAACTTTTAATAGTTTCGCTATGGAAAAAAGCGGGCCCGGTAGGATTTGAACCCACGACCCCCAGCTTGCTTCTATTGATAGAAGGCTGGTGCTCTATTTATCCAATAAGTTGTATTTTTCTTTTACAATCTCATTTCCAAACTGAGCTACAGGCCCATATCGAAAAAGACTTAGTTTTTATTTAAAACACTTTCTATTGAATTTGATAAAAAAGTATTTAAACAATCTATTCGACTTTCTAATTCTATGATTAATCTAGTCAAAATAGGTAAGAAATGGCAGGATAGATGGGAAAAAAAGAAGATATTCAAAGTAGTTGAAAATCCTAAAAAAAAGAAATTTTACTGCCTTGAAATGTTCTGTTATCCAAGCGCTGCAGGTATTCATATGGGTCATGTCAGAAATTATTCTATAGGAGATGCATTAGCTCGTTTCAAAAGAATGCAAGGTTTTAATGTTTTATATCCAACAGGCTTCGACGCCTTCGGTCTGCCAGCTGAAAATTACGCCATAAAAAATAAAATTCATCCAGAAAAATCAACCTTAATAAATATCAGAGTAATAAAAGACCAGCTTAAAAAGCTCGGCTTAAGTTATGATTGGTCTCGTGAAGTAATAACCTGCTTACCTGAATATTACAAATGGAATCAATGGGTATTTTTAAGATTATTAGAAAAGGGTCTTGCTTATAGAAAAGAATCTGAAATAAATTGGTGCCCTAGTTGTAGTACAGTTCTTGCAAATGAACAGGTAATTAATGGAAAATGTTGGCGTTGTAATTCTGTTGTCGAACCTAAAAATCTGGAACAATG
>CAYIFT010000100.1:0-2697 GCA_964362765.1 Candidatus Woesearchaeota archaeon
GGACATTTATGATAAACTTCATCCAAATATTTCTTCAAAGATTGAAACCCATTATTGCATAATTTATTTAGTTTCAAGTCATGCAATCTATACATATAGAATCCACCGCTATGATTAAGGTTCTTACTCTTTATTATTTCTAACACCTCTTTTGCCTATCTAATTAAGATTTCCTTATCAAAAATAATCTTGGATTTTCATCTAGATCAATAAATGAATCAGCAGCTTCAATTAATTTAGAACTGCAGCTCTTTCCAAAAGCCATTACTTCCGCTCTGCACCCTAAAGCCTTTTGTAAATGCTGAACTAAAGGTATATAATCTCCATCACCAGAAATTAAAACTATGGTGTCTAATTTGGAAGCTAGCTCAATAGCATCCATGCAGATTCCAACATCCCAGTCCCCCTTCTTCATTCCCCCATAAAATACCTGTAAATCCTTAGATTTAACCTCAAAACCAATTTTGTCTAAAGCGTCAAAAAAAGTTTTTTCAGCCATTATGTCAGCTTTTATCACATAAGCAATTGCCCTTATCAATTTCCTGTTTGCTACAGCCTGCTTTAATACTTCAGAAAAATTAACCTTAGCACCATAGATGTTTTTAGCAGAATAATACAGGTTTTGCACATCAACAAATACCCCGACCCTCTGTTCCCTCGGTTGTTTCATCTAGCTTTTAGATAAAAAATTAGAATATAAATCTTTTGAATTGCTTATTTGCCAGAATATCCACTAGAATATTGAGAAGAAAAACCTCTTTTCGGTTTATTAATTAATATGTAAAACCCGATAGAAATAACCAATATTAGCACGACCAATATCCTCAGCAACAAAGTCCAATCTTTCTTTGTTGGTGTTATTTCTTCGGTAGGCATTTCCTCAATCAGTGGTGCATTTTGTTGTGATTGAACCTCACCAATTCTTCCTTGTAATCCTTCTAAAATACCTTCCTCAGCTTCTAATCTAGAGAAAATCATCCTAGTCCATCTTCTATAATCTATTTCATTCACTCTGACATAAATATCTTTAGTTTCATCTTGAGTTAGATCAAATTTGCCAACATTATTTAGAATTATATTCGTAATTATATTATTAAATCTCAGTCCAACGAAATTCGCTTTTACATCATTAACTCTAAAATTATAATGATTTCTATTATATATTACTTCAATTATTGTAAATTTAGGAACGCTTACAGTTCCACTTTCGTTTCTGTCTAAATCAACTATAACTCTAGTTATCCCCCCAGTACCTCCACCTCCTCCCCCACCTCCCCCGCCCCCTCCACCAGGTCCTCCAGATGGTGGACCAGGTGGTGGACCAGATGGTGGTTGCGATCCTTGATAAACCGCAGCTCCGTACATAGTGAAATGTGGAACTGAAAATAATAAAGTACCGCTTAAATATTGTAGAAGTGTGCAATCTAAACATAAACCTCCGTCTTTTAATATTATTATTGGAGGACTAGGAGCAAAAGCCAATTCATAAAGTCCAATTGTTGCAGTTTGATTTAATTCAGGTAATAAAGTGCTGTTAATTTCTGTTAAATTATATTCAATTCTAATTATATCTAAATCGAGGGGAATATAAATATCTTGTGAAGAAACATACCTTGTTAAGTTAACTGGTCCGGGGAATAATAATGTAGCATTATCTTCCTGGCTTAAGAAAATATCTTCAGCATTAATTATACTTGGTATAGTAGTAAAATTAGTAGTATATAATATACCCCATGGTGGAGGTAATGGTGTAGTAACTACCGGACTGAATTTAGTAGCAATTGGCAATGGACATCCATCATTTGGATTTACGCTTAATCCAGGCAGATTAGGACATTTTTCACCAGGATAGTATACATCATCATCATGAACTACATTAACTATTCCAGATGGTAACGATATCGGAGGAGTTCCTATTTCAACCAATAAAATATATTCTGTATTCATTGGTGAAGGATCACCCGGATCATTGTCCTCTTCATAAAGATTCATTGGTATTTCTATTTGTGCAGCATTGCTTACTAAATTAGAGGTATAAGTTGCAAATATCTCGCTCAAACCACCATCTAAGTCAGCTAATTTGATTGTGATTGGTATATTAGGACAATTCTGTGTATTAACAGTTGCACTAACTTTCTGTGTATCTATCATTAGTGTTGTAGGCGTTATCGTAGTTCCGTCATACGATCTTATAAGATTAATATTATTTATTGTACATGGTGGAGGAGGTGGTAAACAAATCGGTGATGATATGCAATCTGGATCAGAACAATCTACATCCCCATTACAATTATTATCTACACCATCTGCACAACTTTCAGTTGCTCCAGAGTTAATACATTTAGCGCATGCAGAAAATTGAGGTAAGCTGCAATCTAATAATGGAGTGCTGCATATTATGGGATCATCTGCAGAATTATCATCGCAGTCTAAATTACTTAAAGGACCACATAAAATATTATTAGTAGATGTATACCCATCATTATCATTATCAATGCAACTTAAACAGCCTATAGGTAAAATTATATCATATTGGCAACTTAAAATATTAGGAATTACATTGGCAAAATCGCAATTCAATATATCTTCTCCACATGTCTGCTGGTCTCCATTATAAACCTCACAGGATTGGGGACTTGCAGTGCTACAAGCATAGCATGACCCGACATTAGGTAGTGGATTAGTTGTATCATCAAA
>CAYIFT010000101.1:0-2668 GCA_964362765.1 Candidatus Woesearchaeota archaeon
TTATTATTTCCCTCTTTTGCCATATAAAAAATAAGAATTATCTAATTTATAAATCTTTTTATCATGCATTATTTGATTGTTATAAAGCTAATAACCATTAAAGCGATATATTTTTAAACCAAATTCTTATAATCTGCATCTATGAAAGAGCTCGTAAGAATAGCTAATACGAACATTATGGGCAAAGAAAGGCTACATAGCGGTCTATCAAAAATTTATGGTGTAAGTTATTCTCTTTCAAATGCTG
This sequence comes from Candidatus Woesearchaeota archaeon, assembly GCA_964362765.1. Taxonomy (GTDB): domain Archaea; phylum Nanobdellota; class Nanobdellia; order SCGC-AAA011-G17; family UBA489; genus CAYIFT01. The sequence goes on from CAYIFT010000101.1 coordinate 248, forward strand.
TATGCAATAGACTAGACTTTGATAAGTTCAAGAAAGTAGGTGATTTAACCGATGATGAGGTCAAAAAGATCGAAGATTTACTAAAAAATCACCATGATGCATTACCAGCTTTTTTATTCAACAGAAAAAAAGATCTTGATACAGGAAAAGACACTCATCTTTTGAGTGCTGACTTAAAGCTCAGAACAGAATTTGATATCAGGCTGATGAAGAAAATAAAATCCTATAAAGGTATTCGCCATGCTCTTGGTCAGCCTGTTCGTGGTCAGAGAACAAAATCTCACTTTAGAACAGGTGCTACAGTAGGCGTCATGAAAAAGCAAGCTAAATTACTAGCTCAAAAATCAGAGGAAAAGAAGGAAAAGAAGTAAAATGGGGCACCCAAAAAAACAAAGGAAGAAATATTCTGGACCAACTCATCCATGGCAGGCTGATAGATTAAAAAGAGAAGCTATCTTAATGAAAGAGTATGGTCTTAAGAATAAGAAAGAACTATGGAAGATGGGGTCTGTTTTAAGAAATTTCAAAAAACAGGCAAAATCATTAATATCAAGAATAGATGAACAGGCAAAAACTGAAAAAAATCTGCTAATACAAAAACTTTACAAACTTGGTTTATTGGAAAGCGGGGCAAAGATAGAAGATGTGCTCGATTTAGACATTAGAAATATACTCAATAGAAGACTTCAATTTTTAGCCTTAAAAAAAGGCCTCGCTAGGTCAACAAAACAGGCTCGCCAGTTTATTGTCCATGAGCATATTTTTGTAGCAGATAAAAAAATAGACTCGCCATCTTATCTTGTAAAGAAAAATGAAGAAGACAAAATAACATTTGGTCCTTTATCATCATTCGCTTCCCTCGATCATCCTGAAAGAGTGCCTTTAGATAAAAAAGAATTATCTGGGGAAAAACAAGTTAAAGAAAAACCAGTAGAAGTTGCAACTTAAATGAAACAAGAAGGTGGCTACAGGTGGGGTATTGCATACATTTATTCTAGCTATAATAATACTATTATTCATATAACAGATATAACTGGATCAGAAACAATTGCAAAAGCCTCTGGTGGAATGGTTGTAAAAGCCCATAGACTGGAAGGTTCTCCGACAGCTGCAATGAATGCAGCAAAAATCGCAGCAGAAGCTGCAAAAGACAAAGGTATCAATGCTGTTCATATCAGAATTCGCGCTCCAGGTGGATCTGCAGGTCCTCATTCTCCAGGCCCGGGTGCACAGGCAGCAATCCGTACCCTATCCAGGTCAGGTCTAAGGATAGGTATGATCGAAGACGTAACAGCAATTCCAACAGACGGTACAAAAAGACCATACGGGCGAAGGGGGAGAAGAGTTTAAGATGAATTTCAAAATTGTCAAAGAAGATAAAAATAGAGTAATTTTTACAATTGATAAAATAAATCCAGCAACTGCAAATGCTGTCAGAAGGTTTGCAATGAACTATGTTCCTGTTTTAGCCATCGAAGAAGTCACATTCCAGAAAAACTCTTCAGCTTTGTACGATGAGATGATCGCTCATCGTCTAGGCTTAATTCCCATCAAAACAGACCTTAAATCATACAATTTATGTTCAGAATGCAAATGCAAAGGCAAGGGTTGCCAGAATTGCCAGCTTGTCCTTTCATTGAAAGCGAAAGGTCCGTGTACAGTTTACTCTTCAGAACTTAAATCTGACGACCCAAAAGCAGTTCCTGTCCTCAATAAACTTCCAATAGCCAAATTACTAAAAGATCAGGAACTAAAGATAGAATGCACTGCAATCCTAGGTCAAGGAAAAGATCATGTGAAATTCTCTCCCTGCCATATGTGGTACCGTGGTTATCCAGAATTAAAAGTTACTAAAGACTCTGATGTTAAAAAAGCTCTTTCACAAATTTCTTCTGGTGTTTTAGTCCAAAAAGGTCAAGGATTGGAGATCAAAGATATAACAAAATGGAATGAAGCTATTGAACAAGTTCTTGAAAACAATGGTATCGAAGTTACATCAAGCCAGGAAAATTTCATATTTTACATTGAATCATGGGGTCAGCTGGAACCTAAAGAAATTCTTGTAAGGGCAATAAATACCTTCGATGAAAAACTGGATGAATTTGAAAAGTTAGTCAAAAAGATTAAATAAACCAAGGAGATCTTCTTTTATATTTAGAAGATTGTTTGTTTTTTTAGTTTAATAATTAAGACCAGAAGATGCAACAGATATAGTATTTATACATGGTACATTTTTTGTATAAATATGAGATTTACTGGTTACATATCCATGCTTATCAGGAACAGCAGCCCAAATCTTACAATATCCTTCGCATGCATTTGATTGGATTGTACAATGATCCTCTTTTTTAAATAAAAAATGCATTTGATTTAATTTAGATAAGTCACAGTCACACCCATCAGTTACATATTGTGTTCCAC
>CAYIFT010000102.1:0-1426 GCA_964362765.1 Candidatus Woesearchaeota archaeon
ATTAATAAGGTTTTCTAAGTAACTGCACTAGGAATATTAGGTAGTACAATTCTTATACTCTTAATACCTTCAACAAAGTGAGGCATACTCTTTAATTTCTGAAATCCTTTCATTGTTATCTCAGCTGTTATCGCATTAACCTTATCAAACCTAGTTAACAACTTAAATTCATCTTCACTGAGAACTTCCATCAATCTCCTCTGATTGTCTTGAATTATTCTCCTTAATTCCTCTCCTTCCTTATCTCCAAGATTTTCGTCATTTAATTCAATCACAACAGTGGCTCTTCCATTCCTCTTTAATTCATCTACTACCTTGTCCTCGACATAGATTTCAACAGCTTTCTTTGGTTTTACTTTATATCCGTCACCGTTTTCAGCATCTGTGTATTTAATCTCTTGAATTGTTAAATAATCAGTATCCTCATTAGTATATTCAGCCTTTTGCTCGCATGCGCTAATTAAAAATAAAACCAATATTGAAATTATAAATAAATCTCTCATTTTATCACCTTTTTATCGTCTTCCAGCAAGTCTTCTCAATCCTTCTCTTGTTTTCTCCTCAACCTCTTCAATTAATTTAATATCATCCAGTTTTTTTCCAAGATCAATCTGCTTTTCCACATCTAAAAATAAGCTCATTACTATCAGGTCCTCTTCATCAACAATATGGCTTCTTAGATATCCTTCAAGCACAAATCCATAGCTTACGTAAGCATTCCTCAGGTTTGGATTTGTCAGCACAAATAATTTTCTAACATTATTCTTTTTCGCATGTTCTATTGCATGCTCCAATAATTTAGCACCATAACCATAATTTCTGAACTCTCTTTTAATTACTAAATCTTTAATTTCGATAACACCAGGAGTAGCATGATTTAAGTTCAATAACCCCATCATTATATCCTCTTCTCTTAACACAAATATCTTGTTTCCGCTTCCTCTTAAATAATTGCTTAATTGCCTCTTGTTAAATTTTAATCTTCTCTCACTCTGGTTTTCTTCATACAAAGCACTAACCCTTGCATAATCCTCTTTTTTCATCTCTCTAATCTCCATAGTAATCCCTCCATTAATAATAAAACATATTGTTATATCCTGGATAAAATGAAAATCCTGAATAACTTGTAAATCCGAAAGGTCTTCTGAAGTAAGGCCTGTAATATGGCCTATGGTAATATGGTCTATAGTATGAATAATAATTGTAATCATCATAAGGCTCATAATATATAGGATAACTGGGTGTATAATAAGAATTATAATAAGTATGTGTCGCGCTTGCTAAAGAACTGATTATCGTCAATGCTAGTATCATTAATGAGATTAATTTGTTCATACCGTACCCCCAAATAACATTCACTATTAAAGAATAGTATTAATATTATTTATATAAATTATTATAATAGAAAATATATTTTATAGAATAT
>CAYIFT010000102.1:1526-2602 GCA_964362765.1 Candidatus Woesearchaeota archaeon
TTTTAAATGTTTTGTCTGAAAGTTGCCATTTTTAATACATCGCAAATTGTTCCAGCTTTCTTTGGTCTCTCTGGGAGAATAATAGCCTATAATTATTATTGTATCCTGATATAATGTGCGGATTAACGCCGAATAATTCTCTCGCCAGCAATAATAAGTTGCTCATGAATTTATAATTGCCGCAGGATAATGCAATATATTTTTTTGAATGTTTTGTCATCATTCCCATAAAGAGTCCTTTATAGAACGCTTCCGCATTTTCAGGAGATAATTTAACTCTTGGCAAATCCATATTTTCTCTGTCTTTTGGAAATCCAGCATAATTGATCAGCCACGAATTTATCGCCTTTGACACTATCGATAATCTCGGATTATGGTAAGATCTGATTTTACCATTTACCATGTGTGTGGTTTCTATAACCTGCAAATTTACAACAAGATTAAATATATCCTTTATCATTGTCCTTATCCTCTTATCATAAACTTCTAAATCTTTCTCTTTTCCATCAAGATGAATCCTCACCGTATTCTCATTAAGCTCGTATCTACCCTCAGCCCATATAATTCCTAAAAGTTCAGCTAATTTTTTATCCACAGACAAAGGTATTCGTACATTCCTCAAAAAATCGTAAGAGCTTGGAGTTAAGCCATTCCAGTACACCTTTTTAGCATCGTATAAATTCCCATCATATAATCCGAGCTCCTCTCTTATTGGTTGAAGTAATGGTATATCAAACCCATAATCTTCTTTAGCAGAATGAAACTTATACCCATATCTTTCACGAACAAACTTTTTAATCTGAACAGAAGAAATCTCAAGGTCCTTACCGCTTACTAATACCGCAATAGTTTTTGCTCCTATACCTATAACACCACTATTGTTTAAAATACAAATAGCTCTCTTAATCCTTGCTTCAAGATTCCCCCTTTTTATTCCCCTTAATTCTCCTCTAGTAAGCTCCTGAAGTGCGGCTCTCATACCAGTATAAACTAAACTAAAAATATAAAAACCTATCCTAGAAAACCTTAAATACAATAAACTTTAATTAAAATACATGAATTTATCAATACAATCA
>CAYIFT010000103.1:0-2531 GCA_964362765.1 Candidatus Woesearchaeota archaeon
ATTTATAAATCTTTCTATTTTAACTACTTTATAGTAATTTCAAATAATAAGAACATTTTTATTAAGACCTTTAAACAAGTTAATCATGCAAATAGGTTTGATAGGAAAGAGTAACACAGGAAAATCTACTTTCTTCAAAGCATCCACTCTCGCAAATGTTGAGATAGCAAATAGACCTTTCGTGACAATCAAGCCATCGACAGGCACAGCTTACGTCGCAGTAGAATGTGCAGACAAAGAATTTAATGTCCAATGCAATCCAAGATTTGGCTACTGCATAAATCATCTAAGATTTGTTCCATTTGATTTAATTGATGTAGCAGGCTTGATTCCAGGATCTCATGAAGGAAAAGGTCTTGGTCTAGAATTCTTGAATGATTTAAATCAAGCCGATGTATTGATTCATGTAATCGATTGTCCTGGTTCAACTAATGAAAAAGGCGAGCCTGTAAATCCAGGAACTCATGATCCAGCAAAAGATATTCTTTTCATCGAATATGAATTAGACATGTGGTTCTTTAATATTATAAAAAAAGGTTGGGAAAAGTTCGTTCGAACAATTCAGCAGGAAAAACAAGATCTAGTAAAGGCTTTAACAAAACAATTATCAGGATTAAAGGTTCCTGAAGTAATAATAAAAGAATCAATCAAAGAGTTCCATATAAATCCATTAACATGGGAAGATAAAGATTTATTCAAATTAGCATCTAAGCTTAGAAGAAAAACCAAACCAATGATAATAGCAGCAAATAAAATTGATATTCCTGAATCAGCAAGTAGTTTAGAAAGATTAAAAAAAGAATTCCCAAATTATTTAATAATTCCTTGCTCAGGAGATTCAGAACTAGCATTAAGAGAAGCGTCAAAATCTAATCTAATTGAATACATTCCAGGATCAAGTGATTTTAAAATATTAAAAGATTTATCAGAACAGCAGAGAAAGGCTTTAAATTATATCAAAGAAAACGTTCTAAATAAATATAATTCTACAGGTGTTCAAGAAATTCTAAATAAGGCTGTATTTGATTTATTAAAATGCATAGCTGTATTTCCTGGTGGGGTAAATAAATTAAGCGACAGCGAAGGCAGAATCCTTCCAGATTGTTACATAATGCCTCCAAATTCTACTGCCATAGATTTCGCTTTTAAATTGCATACAGATCTAGGTAACAATTTCATCAGGGCTATTAATGTTAAAACAAAACAAGTTATCGGAAGAGATTATATATTAAAGCATAGGGACGTAATAGAAATAGTAACAAAGAAATGATTATCTAATAACCTCTAGAGCTTCCATTATTCTCGTTCTCAGATCGTGAATTCTTTCATTCTTGGTATATTTATCGGAATTCATATCTATACGCTCCAGATTAAGTTCAACCTGAACATTAAGATCAGCCTCATAGAATTGTTTACACTGGTCACAACCCGGAACATGCACTAATAATTCAAATATATCATCTATGTGCAATTTGTGGAATTTCTGTACCTCTCCGCTGGTTATAGAATATTTTTTACTCATGGGTGCAAGTAGATAATCTATTAAAACAGCCAAGCTAACGTAATTAGCCTGTAGCATTCGCTTACATTGGTACCCCAGATCTCTAGCCATACGATAATTATAAGAAGATAACTTTATAAAAATTTCTAAAGGTAAACTGCTACCAGTATCATCGCAACAGCCAATAAAATTGAAAAGAGATTAGTCCATCTAATCCAGGAATCGCTCTGATTTAAAACAATATTTCCAAAATCCATCATCATCTTATAATTAGACAAGAAAAATACAGCAAATATCGAAACCGTAGCTAATACAGACAAAAACACTAAGACAGGATGTATAAATAAAAACAATATATAAAAGAGCATTAATCCTATTAAAAGAAATAATATTAAAAACAATTTAACTGCCGGCCTACTAAAACATTTAATCTCCTTCTTCCATTTATTCTTGAACCATTTCGGATTTACCACTGCAGGAATTCTGAAGAATAATATCAGTAAAGCAAATAAGATTAAAATTGATTTGTAAACCCAGATTGCCATAAAGAATATGTAATTTAAATGTTTATAATACTTACTCTTTATTTAATTAAGTTGTAGAAGGCTTTACGTATACAATAACACCACTCTCAAATAGATTTATTCTGCAGATTCTTCACTTATTTCTTTAGCCTCATTGTTTTTATTGTATTCACTTGCAATCTGTTGTATTCTTAGTTGTAAAGCCTGTTCTGCTGTCATAGAATTCATTATCTTAGTCACTTGCTCTCTTACATCTCCAGGTACATTGCTTAGAAATATCTCTTCTGTCTCTGAAAGTTCACTGGCTGCTATTGCTATTCCTATTAATAATAAAGCCAAAACCCCCAAAATAATAAACTTGGTTTTCATATCCTATAATATTAATACTTCATATATTTAAATGTTTCTTTTTTTGTTTTATATTATCGTAACAGCTACAGGATTTGAAATTCCTAATATTGCCTGTGGAACTATTAATGCAGGATTAATTGATACAAAAGCAAAGT